>JBAUGM010000100.1:0-14710 GCA_049679725.1 Tepidisphaeraceae bacterium | reverse complement strand
TGAGCGACCTCACCTGCGCCGCGTGCCCGCTGAAGTCCGCCTCCACGCGCGCCTGCCCGAGCGGCTGCGCCCCCAGCGTGACGTCGGCCGTGGCGGTGACCGGGCCGCTTGCACTGCGGGTTTCCAGGTCGAGGTCGAGCGTCGCCTCTGATGAAACGCTCAGCGTCGAGCCGGCCGCGGGCAGGTCGACGGGCCAGTTCGTCGTTGTGATCCCGATCGTGGGTTTCCTCGGCGCGTCAAGCGCGAACGATGCGTTCACCCTCGCGGTTCCTTTGCTCTGCGTGAGTTCGACAGGGCTCAGCGCGACGCGCCTGTTGCGCATCGCAACCTTGCCGACCGCGCGCTCAGCGGGGAACGCGCCGACGCGCACGCCGCGCGCGTCGAAGTCGCCGGCCATCGTGAGCTTGCTGCGATCGAAGGCCGGCAGGTCGAAGGTCCAGGCGCCCGCCAGCGTGCCGTCGACGTCGCTGCGCCCCAGGGCCAGACCGCACTGCGACAGCGGGAGGTCGCGCACCTTCACGATCATCTGCGAGAGGTCCTTCTCCTTCAGCCACGTCCCGACGAGCGACCAGCGGCCGCCGAGCAGCCCCAGTTCGTTCGACGTGAGGCTCGCCTGCGTGTCGGTGATCTTGCCCTCGACATCGATCGCGAGATCGCCCAGCGCGTGGCCCTTCACGCGGATCGCTTCGCCGAGCACCTTGCCGGTGAGCGCGACGGAGAGCGGCCAGCCGACGCCGGTCACGTGCGCCTCGCCGCGCAGGTTGCCCTGTAGTGTGGGGTCGGTTTCGGTGAGCTTGGGCAGGTGCTTGACGCGGACGCTCAGGTCGAGCGGCTTGGGGAGGCGCAAGTCGTAGACGCCGCTCCCGGCCAGCTCGATGTCGCCGCTCTTGAGGTACAGCTCGGTGAGCTTGTAAAGCTGGAAGTCTCCGCCGCCAGCCAGGCGGAACTCGAACGTCGATTCGGGCAATCGCGGGATGGGCCACCCGCGCCCGTCGAGGTTGAGCGACCACTGCTTCGTGATCAAGTCGACCGACCCCGTGCCGGCGACGCGATCGGCGCTGGGGAGCTGCACGCTCGTGAGCTCGATCGCCTTCAGCTTCGCCTGCGGCGTGGTGCGCGTGACCAGTCGCGCGACGAGCCCGTCAAGCATGACGTCGCGCGGCGGGCCCGACCACGACAGGTTCGGCGCCGTCACGACCCAGCTCATCTCCTCCCACCCGCGCCCGCTGCCAGTGAGGTTCACCTTCGTATTCCAGCGGGCATTGTTGTACGTGCCGTTGCTGACCAGGTCCGCGGTGACGGAAGGCTGGCCGAGCGTGGTCGTCACGGCGGCGGTGAGCTTGCCGCCGGTCTTCACGCCGATGGGTTGCGCGAGCTCGTCCCACGTCGCGACGAGCTCCCCGACGTTCTGATCCGTCGCCCAGCGCCCGTCGACCTGCGCGACGCCGTTCAGGGCGGCGACCTTGAGGCGAGTGGCGCGGATCGTCGGGCCGGTCATCTCGATGGCGCCGGAGGCGACGTGCACATCCGGCAGCACCCGGGGGGGCGACTTGATCAGGAGTTGCTCGGGTTCGATCCGCGCCGTCCCGCCGCCGGTGCTCACGCGGACGATGCCGGAGACGTCGAACCCGGCCGCCTGGAACTTCGAGAGTACGAGGCGTCCCGCGGCCTGCCCGGAGTTCAGTGCGCCTTCCCACCGCCCCGCGACGTTGAGCGGCTCAGTCAGCTCACCGATCCACGGCTTCAGCACGCCGTTGGCGTGGGTCACGTCAAAATCGACCTGGTGCGCCCACTCGAAGCCCGGCGACAACTGTCCCGTCGCGCTGAGCAGCGCCGGCACCTTCACGTCGTACCGCCACACCAGCATCGGCGCCGCGGGGTCCGGCAGGCCGCTGAACTCCAGCGGCGCGAGCGTGGCGACGCGGTTGGCGTTGTCGGTGACGGTCACCGTCCCGTTGTGCAGGATCACGCCCGGCAGGCGCGGGCCGGCGCGGCGCGTGCTCGGCGTCGTCACGACCTGTTGCTTGCCGGCCGTGCGGGCGAGCAATTCGACGAGCTCTTGCAGGTTCCAGCGCCCGGCGGCGTCCTGGCGGACGACGAGCTGCGCGTCGTCGAGGGTCAACAGGTCGATCACCAGCTTGCGCGTGAACAGCAGCTTCGGCAGCCAGGTGTGCCGCACGCGCATCTGCGGCGTCGCCAGCAGCGACTGCTCCGCCAGCGGAAGTGACAGCGTGACGTCGCGGATCGTCGTCGTGCCGAACCACCCCGTGTCGACCGACTTGGCCGTCATGCGCAGGCCGAGCGTCTGCTGCACCTGCGTGAGGACGATGCGATCGGGGATGTCCGTGAGCGACAGCACCGCCTGCGTGACCGCGATCACGACGAGCAGCAGGATCGCCAGGGCGATGAGGATGCGAAGGGACCAACGACGCATGTTTTCGGGAAGCACGAAATCCTAAGCACGAACTCCGAAACAAATCTCAAATCTCAAATGAACAAATTTCAAAACGGTGCAGATCACACCGTCCGATTCGTTTGAAGTTTTCCTCTTTCGTGCTTCGAGCTTGTTTCGGATTTCGTGCTTACTTCTCAGCTGGCGGAATGTTCCCGATCGTCCTGGGGCCGGTGCCGAAGATCCACCAGTCCTCGCGCACGGTTCGTCCGATGAACGGCCCGGAGTGCGCCACGACCTCGCCGGTGTCGGCCCAGTAGGCGACGTACGCGACGCTGGCGAAGCCGCGCTGCTTGGTGCTCTTGACGATCGCCAGCTCCGGCGTGGCGATGGGGACGGTCGTCTGCGTCGCCGTCGGGAGGTACAGCGACGGGATGCCCAGCAGGTATTCGAGCCGGTCGATCCCGAGCCCGCCGCTGCGCAGTTCGAGCAGGACCTGCGCCTCCTCGCGCTTGGGCACGAGGCGGATGCCGGAAAGCAGCAGCTTGGCGCGCAGCTCGCCGATGAGGAAGGCGTATTCGTTGGTGGTCTGCCCCGAGCCGAGGAAGGTCGTGTCGATGAAGACCTTGCGGTCGCGCAGCGATTCGCTGGAGAGCTGGTCGATCGCGCGGGTGGCGGCGCCGGAGAGGAGGAACTGCTCGGTGGCGGTGCGGGGCGGGTCGGTCGTTCGGATCGTCGCGCAGCCGCCGCCCGCGCCACAGAGCGCGCAAAGGATCATGAGCATGCCAAGCCGAGAGCGGATCTGCATGGCGGTCCGGTAGAACTCCATTTCGCGGCGAAACTTACGGGGCCGCCCCGAATCGGGCCGGAGTGTACCGGGGCGGGCGCGGGCAAACAACCAAACGCGAATCCGCACCAAGAGACAACTTGACGCTTGCATCGGTTGTTTGTAAACACTAACATATGGGTGGGCCCGCACAGGGAGTGTTCGATCATGCGCGACGTTGGCATCTCGGAACGGGTCACGGACTTGGAGCAGCGGGTGCAGCGCATCGAGCGCCGGCTGCAGATGTCGGCGGCGCTCGCGTCGGTGCAGGCTGGCGGCGCTGAGCCGGCGCCAACGATGCATATTGGGCAGGTCACGCCGGCGCCGCTTCCGGCGCCGCTGCCTCGGGAAGACGCGGGCCGCGACGCTTCAGGGTCGCACTCCGTTCCCCTGCCGCCTCCGCCGATGGTCGACAACGAAAGGTCGAACGACGCCGCCGCCTCGCCCGTGCTTCCCTATGCTCCGAAGATCGCGCCCGTCGCGCCGCCGCAGGCGGAGCTGGAGCAGACGATCGGGTTGCGCTGGGCCGGGTGGGTCGGTGCGGTCGTGCTCGTGATCGGCGCGGGGCTGGGCATCAAGTACGCGTACGACCAGGGTTGGTTTTCGCTCCTGCCCGCGGCGCTGCGGCTGGCGATGATGTCGCTCGGCAGTTTCGCGCTGATCGGCGCGGGCGAGTGGGTGCGACGCAAAGTGAGCGATGCCGCCGCCGTCGGTTTGTTCGGCGCGGGCGTGGCGACCCTCTTCCTCGTCGCCTACGCCGGCCACGGCTATCTCGGCCTGTATCAACCACAGACCGCGTTCACGCTGATGGGCTTGACGACGCTGATCGGCGCCGCCGTCGCCATGCGCGGGCGGATGGTGTCGATCGCGGTGCTGGCGCTGATCGGCGGGAACCTCGCGCCGCTGGTGCTGCACGCCGACGTGAACCTTGCCGTGCCCTTCCTCTCGTACCTGCTCATGCTCCAAGTCGTCGCGATCGCGCTCTCGTGGTGGGGCGGGAGCGCGCGCTGGCGCGTGCTGCGCGGCCTGTCGCTCGCGACGACGTCAATCTGGGCGGCGAAGATCCTCTTCGGCCCGGCGGGGGCAGGCGTGCCGACGACGATCTTCTTGCTGTTGTACGCCGCGCTGTACCACGTCGAGTTGATCGCCTCCGCGCTTCGACGTCGTCGGGACGACGGTGACGCGAAGAAGCCGGGTGATGCGCACGTCGACGGCGCCTTGTTCAGCACGTTCGTGACGGCGCTGACGACGCTGGCGTTGCTGTGGGTTGCGCGCGACGCCACCGCGACCGTGCGCGGACTGTCGGTGATGTCGATCGCGCTCGCGTGCGGGGTGGTCGGCTCCGTCCTCGCGCTTCGCAAGCATGACGCCCTGCGCCCGCTCTCGATCTCCCTCCGGACGCAAGCGGCGGCGCTGCTGATGCTGGCGGTGCCGATCACCTTCGACGGGGCGACGATCAGCCTCGCGTGGTCCGTGCTGGCGATCACGTTCGCAGCCCTGGGCGCGAAGCTCAACCTGCGATCCATGCGCAGCGCCGCCGCCCTGGCGTGGGTGTTGGCACTCGGGAACCTCCTGCTCTGGGCCGGCACGTCGGTCGAGGCGAATCAAACGTGGCTGACGATCGCCGGCGCGGCGCTGCCGGCGAAGTGGGGAACCGCCATGCTGCTCGCCCTCATCGGGCAGGTCGTCGCGTGGCTGACGGGCAAGACTCGCGAAGAAGCAGGCGACGGCCAATCCGCCGTGGCGGTCGAGGAGTCGCTTGCGTCTTCGCGACGAGACCGCGCCGCTCATCTCCACGCGTCGCGCGTGATCGCCGCGGGCGCGAGCGTGTTCTTCGTCATCGCCACCATCGCCTGGCTCCCGACGCTCGCGGCCACGGTCGCGCTCGTCGCACTGGCGTGGTGGCTCGTGGTCACCGACCTGCTTGACACCCGCATCGGCTGGCTCGCGCAGGCAGGGACGGCGCTGGCGATCGCGATGATGAAATGGGCCATCGTCGACACGCTCAGCCAGCGCCTCGCCCCCGGCTGGTCGGCGGCGCAATACTCGGCCATCCTGAACCCGCTCACCGGCGCGGGCGTGCTGATCTCCGCCTCGCTGGTCGGCATCTACTTCGCCCGCCGACGCGCGTGGACGGCGATGTGGTCGAAGGGTGAAGACGACGCGACTGATCGTATGCCGCTCGTCGTCATCGCGTCGCTCGTCGGCGTCCTGATCACGCTCGCGCTCACGTTCGACCTCGACCGCGTGATCGAAGTGGCCGCGGTGTCCGGCCGCGTAGGCGGCTGGCCGATGTGGCAGGTGAAGCAGACGGCGTGGACGATGCTCTGGACCGTCGCCGGCCTGGGCATCCCGACCCTCGCCGCCCGCCTGCTCCCCGCCGAGCGCCGCATCGGCTTCGCGCGCACTGCGGCGATGCTCGTCTGCGCGATGGCGGTCAAGTTCCTCGTCCTCGACGCGCTGCTCTGGCGGCTCACCGGCGACGTTGCGATCACGACGATCGGCGCGAACGTCCAGACCCTCGCGGCCGCGTTCGTGGTCGGCGCGCTCACGCTCGTGATGTTTCTGGTGCGGCACGACGCCGCCGCCGCCATCGCGCGGCGATTCTCGGGCATACTTGCGGTGCTGGTCATCGCGCTGGTGGCATCGCTCGAGATCGATCGCGCGTTCGAGCAGTTCGCGCGCACGGCCGGCGGGCCGTTCGCCGACCCGCGGCAGGCGAAGCAGGTGGCGCTGTCGATCTTCTGGTCGGCCTTCGCCATCAGCTCTGTCGTCGCCGGCTTCCGCGTCCGCATCGCCGGACTGCGCTACTTCGGCCTGGCGATGTTCGGGCTCACGCTGCTGAAGGTCGTCCTCGTCGATCTGGCGGACGCGAGCCGCGGCTACCGCATCCTCTCATTCATGGGCCTCGGGCTGCTGCTGCTGGGGACGTCGGTGCTGTATGGGAAGCTGAGCCCGAAGCTGCTACGCGCTCCCGCGACGTAGATGCGCATCTGTCATCCTGAGGTACTCCGAAGGATCTAGCCGCGTCGTAAGGACCGCGCATCCTCGGCCAGATCCTTCGGAGTACCTCAGGATGACGGCGGACAGTAGGATGCCCGCACGATGGCAGAGTCCACTCCGCAACCGACTTCCCAACCCCTCTACCCCCACGGCGCCCCCGGCGCCATCGGCCGGGAGGGCGGCGATGTGCCGACGCTCACGCCGTACCCGGCGAAGGATCCCGACGGCTCCGCCATCCTTGTCTTTCCCGGCGGAGGGTACGGGCACCTGGCGAATCACGAAGGCGAGCCCGTCGCGCAGTGGCTCGCGTCGCTCGGCATCATGGCGTACGTCGTCCACTACCGCCTCGCGCCGCGCTACCGCCACCCCGCGATGCTGCACGATGCCGCCCACGCCGTGCGCACCGTCCGCGCGATGGCGCGCGAGTGGAAGGTCGACGCGAACCGCATCGGCGTCCTCGGCTTCTCCGCCGGCGGGCACCTGGCGGCGACGATCTCGACGCAGTTCGACGATGGCGACGCGACGTCGGCCGACCCGATCGCGAAGGTGAGCAGCCGGCCGGACGTGTCGGTGCTGTGCTATCCGGTCATCACGCTCGGCGCGCCTTCGGCGCACACCGGCTCGCGCAAGAACCTGCTTGGCCCCGATGCGCCGCAGGAGCTGATCGAGCAGATGTCGGCCGAGCGGCGCGTGACGGACAAGACGCCGCCGACGTTCATCTTCCACACCGCCGACGACGCGGGCGTGCCCGTCGAGAACGCGCTGCTGTACGCCGCGGCGCTGCGGGCGAACAAGGTGCCGTTCGAACTGCACGTTTACGAGCACGGCCGCCACGGGGTGGGGTTGGCGACGAATGATCCAATCCTCAGCACGTGGACCCAGCGTTGCGCGGCGTGGCTGGGGACGAGGAAGTTCGGGAGAGGATAGCGCGCACACTCCCTCTTCCCGGTACTCCGGGGAGAGGGAGGACGGGTGTCTCTTACCGCGTCGCTTCCGGCATCCACAGGATCACGCTCTCCTGCTGTACCAGGTCCAGCGCCCGCAGCGCGCGCTCGACGCTCTGCACGCGGCCCGGATCAAGCTGATTCAGGAACGGCCTGGCCAGGTCGACGAACGACGACCCGGCCATCACGTGCGATGTGTCCTGCTGCCCCGCGCCGCCTTCTTCCATCAGCTTCTGCAGGAAGTTCTTTGGCTCGGGGATGACGCGCACGTCGTAGTCCTTGCCGAGCTTCGCGGCTTCGGCAACGTGCAGGACCGCGTCGTTGAGCGAGCCGATCTTGTCGATCAGGCCGAACTCCAGCGCCTGTTTGCCGGTGTACACGCGTCCGCCGGCCAGGTCGTCGATCGGCTTCTTCAGGCGGTCGCCGCGCGTGTCGGTGACGTGTTTCTTGAAGACCACGTAGACGCTGTCCATCCAGCCTTGCAGCGCGTCGCGTTCCGCGTCGGTGAACGGCGTGCTGCTCGAGAGCACGCCCGCCAGCGCGCCGCGGCGGTAGCCCTTGAACGTGATGCCGACCTTCTGCCACATCGGCGTCGTGACGAGCTTGCCGCTGACCACGCCGATCGATCCGGTGATCGTCCCCTCGTCGGCGAAGATCGTGTCGACGCCGCTGGAGACGTAGTATCCGCCGCTGCCGGCGATGTTTCCCATCGACACGACGATCGGCTTCTTCGCCTTCACGCGCAGCGTGGCGTCGCGAATGATCTCGCTGGCGACGGCGCTGCCCCCCTGCGAATCGACGCGCAGGACGACACCCTTCACCGAGTCGTCTTCCGCGGCCTCGTTCAGCGCCTTGCGGATGTCGGAGCTGAACGCGCCGCTGCCGCCGAAGATCGACGGCTGCGCTTTGCCCGGCACGATCATGCCGTCGACGTAGACGACGGCGACGTTGTTCGCGCTGGCGATCTTCTTCGGACCGCCGCCCATCGCCTCGGCGATCACCTTGAAGAACATGAACGGGTTCGACAGGTCCACCTGCGGCGTCACCTTCGCGCCGTACTTCCTGTTGAAGGCGACGTCGGCGCCGTACTTCTGCCTGAGCATCGCCTCGAAGTCCTGGCGGTGCTCCACGGCGTCGATCAGGCCGGCTTCCTTGGCGGTTTCAGCGGTGTACAGGCCGCCGTCGATCCACTGCTTCACCTTGGCCGTGTCGACCTTGCGCCCGTCGGCGATCTGGTGCACGATCGAGTCGTACAGCCCGTCGACGAGCCAGTTGAACATCTCGTCCGCCTCCTTGCTCGGCCCGGTCCGCATGAAGATCTCGGCAGCGCTCTTGTACGCGCCGCAGGTGAGAAACTGCGGCTGGACCCCGAGCTTGTCGAGCATGCCGCGGAGGAACGGCGTTTCGAGCTCGAACCCGTAAATCATCAGATCGCCCGTCGGCACGACGCTGAGGCGGGATGCGCCGCTGTAGAGCGCGAACTGGCCCATGCGCATGGAGTCGGCGTTGACGTACACGTCCTTGCCGGCGTCGCGGATCGTCTTCATCGCCTGGCGGACTTCATCCGTCTGCGCGATGCCGAGCATGCCGCCCTCGCTGGTAAGGACGACCGCCTTCACGTTCGCGTCGTCCGCGGCCTTGCGCATGCGCGACGTGAGCTCGCGCAGCGTGACACCGGGGGGCTCGAAGATGGGCAGCCCTTCCTCGCCCGGCGATTCGCGCAGGAAGTCGGTCAGCGCGAACACGGCGATCGTACCCTTCCCGGCGGCCGGTTGCGTCGCCGGCGCGGCAACAACGGTGGCGGGGCGGGCGAACGACGAAACGAACGCGATCAGTGCCAGGCAAAGCACCCGAATCGATCGGCGGGTCATGGCTATCTCCTTTGTCGTGAAGTGATCCTCATTATCCGTCCGTGACTTGCCTCGCTTCAATTAGAATCCGGCGTCGATCTCCCACAACTCGATCCGTCGAGGCCGGCGGTCAGGTGAAGACGCCGGACGGCGTACTCAGGTTCATCGCGCACCGGCCTCCTCAGGAAGCGTCTGAAGCTGCGGTATGACTTGTCGCGCCGCAAGGGAAAGGTGACGCGCGGCGGCGGTTTAGGCATGGCGGACGGCACGCTTTGAATCGCGGGCGGAGCGTTTTGAATAACGGGCGGAGCATCTTCCACAACTGGGGGAGCACTTCGCATAACGCGCGACGTGTCCTC
Source organism: Tepidisphaeraceae bacterium (assembly GCA_049679725.1). Taxonomy (GTDB): domain Bacteria; phylum Planctomycetota; class Phycisphaerae; order Tepidisphaerales; family Tepidisphaeraceae; genus DASYWJ01. The sequence goes on along the minus strand of JBAUGM010000100.1, from coordinate 5,336 downwards.
GATAACGGGTGGTGCGTCTTCAATAACCGAGAGGGCGTCTTCGATAACGGAGAGGGCGTCTTCGGTAACGGAGAGGGCCTCTTTGGTAACGGGGGGAACGCCCTCATTCCCCACGAACGGCTCCGCCAGCCGCGGCGGAGAGGTTTTATCTGCCCCGCCCGCACGACCGGCGCATTTCGAACAGCTCGATCAAGTTCTCATCCCGGCGGGCCGATGCGAAGTGCAGTATGGCTGCGACACCCATGCCGTTCGCGCCCATGTCCAACGCCGAGCGCCAGCGCCGGTTTCGGGCGCGGAACCCGGGCTACTGGCGCAAGTACTACGCCCGCGAGCGCGCGGGGCGGATCGCCGCACAGAAGAAGGTGGCGGCGTTGATGCGGGAGCTGGCCAAGGCCAGATACGCCGCTGCACAGGAGCAGCCCACGACGCCGCTGGTGTTCAAGACGCCGCTGATGCTGCCCGCCCCGGTGCAGGATCCCACGATGGCCGCGCTCGAAGCCCTCGCCGCCTCGCTCGCGTCCAAGTCCACCCGCGAGGCGCTGCACGTCCTGACCCCCGCGACTCGTACGACAGACCCGCGCGCGGCTTGATGGTGAGCAGCCAGCGACGGCGAAGCCGATAAGGGGTCCACGTCGAGGTGACCCCTTTTTTTCGCTTCCGCTACAAGACCTTCGCCCGCGCCAAGGGAACCCGCCTGACCGCGACCCGTCCTTCGCCCGAACGCTAAACCCGTTCTCCCATGGAGAGACATTGGCGTTAGGGTGTTACGCGCCACCCCGGCACCGGATGGTCCCGTGCTATCTGGGCTGCGACTCCTGCGTCCTCCTCGCCGCTCGTTCTTCGCACCTCTCGGCATGATGCTGTTGATCGTCGCTATTGCGCTGCCCTTCGTCGCCAGATCGTTAGGTGCGCGTACGTTCGGTAAGTGAGGGCAACCGACCCGGTCCCACAGAATGCAATGGTGCTCGCGTTCCTCGGCTGCCGGAAGCGCTGGGATTTATCGCATTGAAGCCACCGGCAGGAAAGAACAAGAGCGGCACCCGCGTAACGGATGCCGCTCGTGCCGTATGGCCCCGACGCGGCGCTCCGGTTGCTTCCCAGCAGAGCCGTATCCTCCGCGGCGGTGCGACGAGCATATCCCGCTGTGCCGGAGGCCCGAAGCGAAAAATCCCGGGGGGTGCGGCGGGCGGAGCCCCTGCATCATCATGCTCCACACCCGGCAGGTAAAATAGCTTTGACAACCCCCGCCACCACAAGGTGTACTGCGCCAGCGTGACGTCACGCGCGCCGCCCCGTTAGTTGGGCGCGTGGGTCCAAGGAATAAGAGGTTATGCAGCGGGAAACGGCGACAGTTCGATCGCACTTCCTGCATGGACGACGGACGCCGCAGGTCGTTTTCGCCCTGGCCACGCTCACTTGTGCCGCTGCCGCTGCGATGTGGATTCGCAGCCACGCGTTTGCGGATCAAGTCGGGTGGATTGCCGATTCGTGGGGACTGGTTGGGGATTCCGACTCTGGCATCCTTTCGTTCACGTTCAGTGCTGACCCAAACGAAGTGGGTAGGATGCAGTTTCAGGCCGGCGGCGGATTCATCCACTTCGCCAAGCGTCCATCCGAATACGCCACCACGTTTTCTACGTGGAGAAACTTTGGCTTCGCGTACGAGAACGACGGTAGGAGCCGTGGACTCACCATCCCGCACTATGCGACGACCCTGGTGACGGGACTGCTCGTACTCTGGACTGCGAGACGAATGCTGCGCACCAGATCGGGCCCGAACTTATGCGCTAATTGTGGTTACGACCTGCGGGCAACGCCGGACCGATGTCCGGAATGTGGCAAAGCAGTGTCGAATGGCCGCGCGGGCGTTGCATAACCCGCCAACTATGAATCCCGTCTGAGGTCAAGAGGCTCTTCGCGAGGGGAGTCGGCGCATGCCGCCGCGCAGCGGTGGCTTTCCTTCAAAGATCTGTCTTTCCCGTCTTTCCGATCGGTCTGCCGCGTTTCCCGTTCATCACCCCTTCACCGCCCCGCTCGTCAGCCCCGCGATGAAGTCGCGCTGGAGGACGAAGAAGAGGGTCGCGACGGGGAGGATGCTCAGGAACGTGCCTGCCATCAGCACGCCCAGCGGAGCTTCGTATTCGGGCAGGCCCATCATGTTGGCCATGCCGATGGGGAGGGTGTAGCTCTCGGAGCTTTGCAGCACGATCTGCGGCCAGAGGAAGCCGTTCCAGGCGCTCATGAAGCTCATCAGCGTGTACGCGCCGATCATCGGGCGCACGATCGGCAGCGCGACTTCCCACCACAATCGCAGCTCGCTGCACCCGTCGACCCGGCCCGCTTGCAGCAGCTCGTCGGGGACGATCCGCATCGCCTGCATGAACAGGAACATGCCGAACACGCTCACCGAGCCGGGCACGATGATGGCGGCGTAGGAGTCGAGCCAGCCGAACTTGTACATCAGCTCCCAGTTGGGCATCAGCAGCACCTGGGAGGGGAGGAGCATCGTCGCGAGCATGATCAGCATGAGCGGGCGCTTGCCGGCGAACTTGTACTTCGCCAGCGCGAACCCGCCGAGGCTGGAGAGGGCGACGACGATGACCGTGTGCGTCGAGGCGAGGAACAGGGAGTTGAAGAGCCAGATGAGGAACGGCTCCTTCGTGATCAGCCAGACGTAGTTGTCCAGCGTCCACTTCCCCGGCTCGCTCCAGGGGAGGAAGACGTATTGGTAGAAGTCCTCGTGTCGTTTGAACGTGGCGCAGATGAGCCAGAAGAACGGGGTGAGGCTGGCGAGCGCGAGGAGGAGGACGAACCCGTGCAGGGCGATGGCGCTGAACACATCGGCGAAGTTTCGCGCGGCGGCGGCGCGCGGCGCATCGCTCGCCCGCGCGGGGGCGGGAGAGAGGGCGGAGGTTTGCACCACGCCGCCCCGGCTCATCCGTCCTCCCGCGTCGGCTTCGTGAGCCACAGTTGCAGCAGCGATACGCCGAGGATGATGAGCACGAGCATCCACCCGACGGCCGAGGCGTACCCGATGTCGCCGAGGTTGAAGCCGAGGTTGTAGAGGTACATGACGATCGTGAGCCCGGCGTTGTTGGGGCCGGCGCCTTCGTTGATGCCCTGGAGCATGACGTAGGGCGTCTCGAAGAGCTGAAACGCGCCGATCGTCCCGACCAGGAGCATGAACAGCAGCACCGGCTGGATGCCCGGGAGCGTGACGTTCCAGAAGCGCGACCACCTGCCCGCCCCGTCGACCTCGGCCGCCTCGTACAGCTCGCGGTCGACGGATTGAAGGGCCGCGAGGAAGTAGATCATGCCGTACCCCACGCTCAGCCACAGCGACGCGATGACGATCGACGGCATGACCAGCGCGGGCGTCGACAGCCACTTGATCTCGCTGCCGATCCACGGGAACAGCTTCGCGATCACGCGGTTGATCAGCCCGTGGCGCTCGGTGAACAGTTGCCCGAAGATGATGGCGACGAACACGTGCCCGACGAGGTGGGCGGCAAAGAACGAGAAGCGGAAGAAGCTGCGGAAGCGCAGCTTGGGGTTGTTCAGCAGCATCGCCAGCCCCAGCGCGAGCGGGATCTGAATGCTGAGGTAGATGACGGCGAACACCAGCGTGTTCAGGACGGCGAGCCAGAACAGCCGGTCGCGGAGGAGGAAGAGGTAGTTGTCGAGCCCGACGAAGCGGAGGTTGGACGGGCCGGAGGTCTTGTGGAGGCTGAGGACGATGCTGCGCCCCAGCGGGTAGATCATGAAGACGCAGAAGAGCAGGACGAACGGCGCAACGAAGATGTACGGGGCGAACCGCTGTTGCAGCGCCCAGCTCCGCTCGCGCGTCATTCGTCAAACCTCCAGTGGTCCATGCGCGCCTGGAGACGCGCGGCCGATGCGTCGAGCCAGAGCTGGCACTGCGCTTCGAGCCCCTCGGTCGTGCCGCGCTCGCGGATGTACTCGGTCGCCTTGTTCAGCACGGACGTCAACTCGCCTTGCGCGATGCCGCTGGCGGGGGTGACGTAGCGCTTGGGCAGCTCGCGGGCGAGGTCGATGAACAGCTCGTTGGCCATCTGCCCGCCGAAGTACGGGTCGGGGAGGTGATAGGCGGGATCGTTCCAGAGCTCTTTGACGGGCGGGAGGACGTCGCTGGCGTTGCGGCGCGAGTCGAGGCCGTCCTGGCTGAAGTAGATGTACTCGATGAACCGCCAGGCCTCATCAGGGTTCTTGCACGCCCTGGTGATGCCGATCATCGTCCCGCCCCACGTGCCCGTGCGCGGGTCGCCGCTCTCGAAAACGGGCATCGGCATCATGCGCATCTTTCCGGACAGTGCGGGAGACCAGCGCTTGATGTACGTGACGCGCCAGTCGGGCGTGATGAACGAGCAGATCGCGCCATCGTTGAGGTCTTTGGCGAACGCGCCGGTCCCGCCCGTCGATTGCCCGCCGATCTTGCGCGGGCCGACGACGAGCTGCGCGTAGAACGCGACGGTGTTGGCGACCTTGGGGTTCGTGAGGTGGATGTGGTTGTAATCGTCGACCAGGTTGATGCCGCGCTGCAGCAGCATGACCATCAGGTAGTCGACGGCGGCCTCGGGCAGCTCGATCGCGTGGCGGTAATCGACGCGGCCCTTCCAGTAGTCGCGGAACTGGAGGCACTTCTCCTGGAACTCGGGCCAGGTCTTCGCTGACGGGAGGTCGATCCGCGGGCCGTCGATGGTGCCGTCGGGGCGCTCGACGCCCCAGAACAGGTCGTGGCGATAGGTGATGGTGGTGGGGTGGACGTCGTGCGGGACGCCGAAGACGGTTCCTTCTTTTGTCCACGGCGCGTAGCGCTGCTCGAGGATGCGGTCGTACCAGCCGGACTTGTGCAGGTAGTCGTCGAGCGGGAGGAAGCCGACGTCTTCCTTGGGCGCGCGGAAGTACCTGCCGATGGATCCGATCTCGAGCTCGACGAGATCGGGGAGGTCGTCGCTGGTGGGGTTGGTCATGAACAGCGAGCCGAGGCGCACGTTCATGGCGCGCATGGTGACGATGCTGAGGTTCACGCGCACACCGTGCATCTGCTCGTACTTCTTGCAGAGGGGCTCGATGGCCTTGTAGTGCGCATCGGCGAAGACCCACAGGTCGAGCTCCGCAGGCTTCGGCCCCGCTCGGCGCGCGATGATGGCGGCGCTGGCAAGCGACACCACGAGCATCACGAGGATGGGTTTTCCGAGATGGAACTGCATCCGCCGCCTAACGAGATAACAGAATCATACGTCCGCGCAAAGCGGAATGGCGTTGCCGATACGCTCGACCTGCCGCTCGTCATCCTGAGGTACTCCGAAGGATCT
>JBAUGM010000099.1:0-4305 GCA_049679725.1 Tepidisphaeraceae bacterium | reverse complement strand
CGGCCGCGGGGTCGTGACCGATTAGCCGCGACGCGATACAACGCACTCCATGCAAATCGGATTCATCGGCCTCGGCAAGATGGGAGGGAACATGGTCCTGCGCCTGACCGTCGGCTCGCCCGACGGTGGGGTGAGCGGCGGGCATGCTGCCGGCGGGCACACCGTCGTCGGCTACGCGCGCGATCCCAATCCCGATCTCGCCGGCGTTGACGCCGTGCAGATCGTGAGCGGCCTCGACCAACTCGTCGCAAAGCTGTCCGCCCCGCGCGCCGTGTGGGTGATGGTGCCCGCGGGGAATCCGACCGAAGGCGTCATCACCGACCTCGCCAAGCTCCTTGCACCGGGTGACCTGATCATCGACGGCGGCAACAGCTTCTACAAAGATTCCATGCGCCGGGCCGAGGGATTGCAGAAGCGCGGCATCGGCTTCGTCGACGTCGGCACATCCGGCGGCATCTGGGGCCGCAGCGAGGGCTACTGCATGATGGTCGGCGGAAGTAAGCAGGACGTCGACCGCTGCCGCCCGATCTTCGACACCCTCGCCCCGCCCGATGGGTGGGCCCACATGGGCAAGAGCGGCTCCGGCCATTTCGTCAAGATGATCCACAACGGCATCGAGTACGGCCTGATGGAAGCTTACGGCGAAGGGTTCGAGATCCTCCGCAAGTCGCAGTTCGAGTTGGACCTGCACAAGGTCGCCCACGTCTGGAACCGCGGCAGCGTGATCCGCTCGTGGCTGCTCGAGCTGTCCGAGCGCATGCTAGAGGAAGACAGCACGCTCGAGTCGATCCAGCCGTACGTCGAAGATTCCGGGGAGGGCCGCTGGACAGTGGCGGCGGCGATTGAGGAGAACGTCTCCGCCCCGGTCATCGCCGCGAGTTTGTTCGCGCGCTTTGAGTCGCGCGACAAGGAAAACTACTCCGCGCGATTCGCCGCCGCCCTCCGCAAGCAGTTTGGCGGCCACAACGTCGTCCGCAGCGACGTCACGACCAAGACGACGCCGGAGCAGCGGACGCTTCATTCCAACGGCGCGGCGGAGGAATAACGGATAGACATTCGCTGCACGTACGCGCGACGCCCGCGTAGCGCGGTGGCGCGGGGTGGCGGAGAATGTACGGCGGAAGCGTTCGTCCATCCGATACAATCCGAAGCGGGGCAGGCCTCTCATTTCGGGTTGAGCCCGGACGGGTTGATTGGGACATGCCGCTGCCGCAGGAAATCCTGGAGCGCTGCCGGCGCGTCTACGAGTATCACCACGCCACCAAGCACACCCACGAGTCGGTGCGCCTGCATCCGGTGCAGCTTGATCCCGCCACCCAACCCAGCCCATACCGCGTGTTCGAGCAGTGCCCGAAGGTGCCGCTGCCGACCGGGATCATGGACGTGTCCGTGCCGACGATTTCCCTCCTCGAGGTGGGGTTCGAGGCGCTTCCGGACAGCCAGCTCAATCCGCCGCAGACGCTGAAGACCTTGGCGACGTGGCTCTACCTGGCGAATGGACAGACGATCAAGCAGCAGACACAGGAGGGGCGCGGGGTGACATGGTCTCGGAGTTGCCCGAGCCAGGGGCAGCTCTACCCGCAGGAGCTGTACGTCGCCGCCTTCGCGATCGAGGGGCTGGAGCCGGGGCTGTATCACTACAGCGTGAAGGAGTTCGCGCTGCGCAAGCTGCGCACGGGTCACGCGGCGCTGGCGGCGCTGACGCGCGGGCGACCCGATCTGAACTTTCTCAAGACCGTGCCGCTCACGATCCTCGTCTCGACGATCTTCTGGCGTCCGGCCTGGCGGTACGAGAAGCGCGCGTACCGCCAGGCGCTGCTCGACGCGGGGCACGTCATCGGCAACCTCACGACGGTCGCGATGGGGCTGGGCATCACGACGATCACGCGCCTGCGCGCCGCCGAAGCGACGACGCGCGAGCTGATCGGTCTGGCCGGCGAAGGCGTCCCCTTCGGTGAAGAAGAAGCCGTTCAAGCGATGGTGGCGTGGGCGGACAAGGCGGAAAGACCCATGCCGCCACCGGCGCCGGGAGTCGTTTCGCAGCCGCTGGCGGCCATCGCGCGATCGCCGCTGTCGAAGGAGTTCAAGTCGTACGGCTGGGTGATGGCGACGCACCGGGACTGCGTTGCGCCGGGCGTGACGGTGAAGGAAGTGCGCCCGCCGCACACGGAGCTCTCGCCGCTGCCCGCGACGTTCGCGACGGAAGCGTTTCCGCCGCTGGGCGAATCGCCGACGGGTGACGCGCTGCGCAAAGTGCTGCTCACGCGCCAGCCGACGACGCACTTCGACGCGCGCTCCATCCCGCGCAACGATTTCTTCCTCATCAACCGCCTCGCCCTTCGCGGCGGCAGCTTCTTCCCGATGTTCCCCGACGGCCCGCACGTCGGCCTCGTCCGGCCGCTGTGGATCACGTTCGACATCACCGGCATGGAGAGCGGCATCTGGTACTACAACCCCGTGACGGACGGCTGGTCGCTCCTCAACCGCGGCGGCTACGAGAAGCAGGCCGCTCACATCTCGCTCGAGCAGCAGTGGGCGGGCGAAAGCTCCGCGACGTGCTTCCTCGTCGCCAACGTCCACCACCTCATGACCCACGCGGGCCCGGACACCTATCGCCTCGCCCATCTCGAAGCCGGCATCGTCGCGCAGCGCATGCACCTGGCGGCCAGCGCGATGGGGCTCGGGTGCGGGTTCAGCGGGGTCTTCTATGACGATGAGGTGCGCAAGTTCTTCGGACTCGCGCAGACGGGGTGGGAGGTGATGTACGAGGTCGCGCTGGGCGTCCCGCTGGCGCCGGGAGCGCGGCGGATGATGGATGTGGAAGTGGATGAGGAGGAGGAGGACGACGACGAGGTGGACAAGAACCTCTGGCGGGATTGACGACCATCTCGCAACGCAAACGCGTCTCACACGTCATCCTGAGGTACTCCGAAGGATCTCGCTGCGAACGTCAAGTCGTCTCATCCTTGGCTAGATCCTTCGGAGTACCTCAGGATGACACGCTGCGCGCGACACGATTACTCAGACTCCTTGCGGGTGACCCCGGCGCTCGATAGGGTGCTGGGAGATGCCCGCGCCACTCGACATTTCCGAACCCCATCTCGATCGCGCGACCGACCTGCGCCATCGCCTGCACCAGATCCCCGAAATCGGCTTCGAGGAATTCCGCACGGCGGAGATGATCCGCGCCGAGCTGGATCAGCTCGGTATCGACTACATCCCCGGCGTTCCCGATGCGCCCACCGCGACGATCGCGACCATCGGCGATCCATCCAAACCCTGCCTCGCCCTCCGCGCCGACATCGATGCGCTGCCGATCCTCGAGAAGACAGGGTTGCCCTATGCGAGCCAGACGCCCGGCATGATGCACGCCTGCGGGCATGACGGGCACTCGGCCACGCTCGTCGGCGTCGCGGCGCAGCTGAAAGACGTCGTCGACCGGCTTCCCGTCTGCGTGAAGTTCCTGTGGCAACCGGCGGAAGAGGGCGGCGGCGGGGCGTCGCGGCTCGTCGAGGCCGGCGTGCTCGACGGGCGCGCCCCCTATGGGCCGAAGGTGAGCGCTGTGTTCGGCCTGCACGGCTGGCCCGGCATGAAGGTCGGGCTCGTCGCGACCAAGGGCGGGGCGCTGCTGGCGGCGACCGACACGTTCAAAGCGACGTTCGTCGGCAGCGGGTGTCATGGCGCGTTCCCGCACCTGGGCCGCGACCCGATCACCACCGCGTGCGAGGCGACGATCAGCCTGCAAAAGTTCATCAGCCGCGAGCTCGACCCGACGGAACCCGGCGTCATCACCGTCGGCAAGTTCAACGCCGGCACGGCGACCAACATCATCCCCGACGAGGCGACGATCGAGGGCACCGCGCGGACGCTCACCGTCGCCGCGCGGAAACAGATCCGCGAGGCGATCGAGCGCCGCTGCCAGGGCATCGCCGACGCCAACGACTGCGACCTGCGCTTCGAGTGGATCGACGGCTACCCGCCGACGATCAACGACGTCGAGATAGCGGCGTACGTCGCGCGGGTCGCGCGCGAAACCGTTGGCGCAGACCACTTCATTCCCGTCGCTCGGCCCAGCATGGGTGGTGAGGACTTCGCGTATTACCTGGAGAAGGTGCCGGGGTGCTTCTTCCTCGTCGGCGTCGAGCCGCACGACCGGAACGGATATCCGTCGCTGCACAGCGACCGGTACGACTTCACCGATGCGGCGCTGGAAGTGGGGATGCGGATGTTCGTGTCGCTGGTGACCAGCTTCAAACCGTAGCAGATCGCTTTCTCCCCTGTGAAGCGCCGCCGCTTGCGGCGGGT
>JBAUGM010000098.1:0-3146 GCA_049679725.1 Tepidisphaeraceae bacterium | reverse complement strand
GATGTCGACCGGCCGGCCGCGCGTCTCGCCGACCGGGACGACGCGGCGCTCCTGCAGCACGCGGAGCAGCTTGGCCTGGGTGCTCGCGCTCAGCTCGCCGATCTCGTCGAGGAAGAGCGTTCCGCCGTCGGCGGCGCGGATGAAGCCGAGCGAGTCGCGAGATGCGCCGGTGAACGCGCCGCGGACGTGGCCGAACAGTTCGCTCTCGAAGAGTCCTTCGGTCAGCGAGGAGCAGTCGACGGGAATGAACGGCTTGTCCGCGCGTGGCGAGCGCGCGTGCACCAGCCGCGCCATCATCTCTTTGCCCGTGCCGGTTTCGCCGAGGATCAGGACGGTGGAGTGACGCGCCGCGACTTGCGCCGCGGTGTGCTTCGCCGCCGCGAAGGCGGGCGAATCGCCGACGATGGTTTCCGGGCGCAGCGCGTGCGCGCGGCGCATCTCCCCGACTCCCATTCCCATTGCTGCCCTCAAACCAAAAGACGGGACGCCACCCCTTGCTCTCACGTGTCGCCCAGCCCGGCGGCGACCCCTCGATGGTGGCGTGGGCAGAGATCGTAACGCACGTTCGGCGCGTTGTCACCGATTTATTCCCCAAACGGCGAGATTTTTATCGGACTTTTGCCCGACGCATCCGACGGTGTGAATATGAGCACGGTCGCGACGCGCAGGCGCGCTATGTGACGACGACCTGCGGGCCGTTGGTGATTTCGTCGGAGGATCAGCATCGCGCCGGCGCATGAGCCGTCCGGCTCACGGCGATCTCCGCCAGCGCATCCGTCGCGTACTTCACGTCCTGCTTGCTGAGGAACGGCCCGAAGCTGAGGCGGGTCGTGCCGCCGGCGTGGGCGGTGCCGAGGGTGGCGTGGGCGAGGGGGGCGCAGTGGATGCCGGGGCGGGTGAGGATGCCGTAGGTCGTTTCGAGGATGGCCGCGAGTTCGTGCGCGTCGTAGCCGTCGATGCGGACGGAGAAGACGCCGATGCGGTTGCGCACGCCCTGGGGGCCGTAGTAGGTCAATCCTTCGACGTCGCTGACGCCCTCCAGAAAAGTACGGACGAGGTCGAGGTCGTGCGCGTGGAGTTTCTCGACCGTTTGCTCGGCGACCCATCGTACGCCTTGGGCCAGTCCCGCGATGCCGATCGCGTTGTGGCTGCCGGGCTCGTATTTGTCGGGGAGAAAATCGGGCTGGATCGGCTGCTCGCTGATCGAGCCGGTGCCGCCTTCTTTCAGCGGACGGAGGATCTTCTCGACGCCCGGGCGGACGTACAGGAAGCCGGTGCCGCTGGGGCCGAGCAACGCTTTGTGCCCTGGCGCGGCGAGGAGGTCGACGAAGTCCGCCTGCACGTCGATGGGCACATGCCCGGCGGATTGCGCCGCGTCGACGACCATCGGGATGCCGTGCTCGCGCGCGATCCACCCGATCTCGCGCAGCGGCTGGACAGTGCCGATCACGTTGCTCGCGTGGGTCACCGCGATCAGCTTCGTGTCGGGACGAATCGCTGTGCGGATGTCGTTCGGATCGATCAGGCCGGTGGCTGGGTCGACTGGCACGCGCGTCTGCTCGATCCACCCGCGCTCGGCCATCGCGTTGAGCGGGCGGAGGATGGAGTTGTGGTCGATGTGCGAGCAGATCGCGTGGCCCTTGCCGTTGGGATCGATGAGTCCCTTGATCGCGAGGTTCAGCGCGTCCGAGCAGTTGAGCGTGAAGACGAAGTGCTCGAGTTTCTCGCCGTGGAACAACGTGCTCAAGCGTCGCCGGCAGTCGGTCAGAATGGCGGCGGACTCGACGGCCTCCGCGTACGCGCCGCGGCCGGGGCTGGCGCCGAGCTCGGTCGCGTAGCGCGTCATCGCCGCCAGCACCGAAGCGGGCTTCGGAAAGCTCGTGGCGGCGTTGTCCATGTACAATCGGCGGGGGGACATCTGCGTCATTTCAACGGAAATCATAGGGTGACGCGGCGGGCGTGTCACCGCGAAGGCGCACGCGCGATCGCGCGCTCCCGTTTTGCCGCTCGCGGCTTAACATGTCGCCATGAACGTGATCAAAGTCTACGGCGCCGACTGGTGTGAGGACACCCAGGCAACCCGCGCACATCTCGATGCGCTCGGCATGGCCTACCAGTACATCAACGTCGATGCAGACCCCCAGGCCAAGGTGTGGATCAAAGCGCAGAACAACGGAAAACAACAAACCCCCACGGTCGACATCGGCGGGCGAATCCTGATCGAGCCGGACGAGGATGAACTGGATGAGGCGATTCGCCGCCCGGGGAGCAAATCATGACGATGATCGACCCACAGTTCGGCTACGGGCAACGTCGTCGCGGCGGCGGGCTTAAGATGCGCTGGATCATCGCCGCCGTCATTGCGCTGGTCGGCGTGATCAGCTATTTCGCGAAGGAAAAAGTCACCAACCCGGAAACCGGCGAGAGCTACCGCCGGTCGATGAACGTGGACCAGCAGAAGGCGCTGGGGCTGCAAGCGGCGCGGCAGATGATCCCGCAGATGGGCGGGGAGGTCGATCCCTCCCGCAACGCCGACGCGGCGCTGGTCGACGAGGTCGGCGCGCGCCTCGTCGCCAACTCCGGCGCGTCCAAGACGGAGTTCGCCGACAGCTTCCACTTCTACCTCATCGACGACCCGCAGACGATCAATGCCTTCGCGCTGCCCGGCGGGCAGATCTCGATCACGCGGGGGTTGATGGATCGGCTCGAGAACGAGGCGCAGCTCGCCGGCGTGCTCGGGCACGAGATCGGGCACGTGATCGCCGAGCACTCCGCCCAGCAGATGGCCAAGGGCCAACTCGGCCAGGTGCTCGCGACCGCCGTGGGCGTCGGCGCATCCGGCGAAGACGGCGCCGGCCGTTACGCGGGCGCGGCGGCGGCAATGGCGGCGCAGATGGTCAACCTCAAGTACGGCCGCGGAGACGAGGCGCAGTCGGATGACATCGGCCTGAAGTACATGGCCCAGGCCGGTTACGACCCCAACGCCATGCTCGGCGTGATGAGAATCCTGAAGGAGGCCGCGGGTTCCGGGAAACAACCGGAGTTTCTCTCGTCCCATCCCCATCCGGAGACGCGCATCGCGACGATCGAGAAGTTCCTCAAGGAGAACGAGGCGGAACTGAGGAAGCTGAAGCTGACCGAGGGGA
>JBAUGM010000097.1:0-2362 GCA_049679725.1 Tepidisphaeraceae bacterium | reverse complement strand
AGATCCTTCGGAGTACCTGCTCTGAAAAAGTGAAAGGCGACCGCGAAGGGCGCGAATGCGCGAAGAACGGCGCGCGATGCGGATCCCATTCCGTTCTTCGCGATTGTCTTCGCGCATTCGCGCCCTTCGCGGTCGCCTTTTTTCGTCACTCGTGGGTGTGGCGCCGCCACGTGAGGACTCAGGATGACCAGGCGTGTCGCATCGGCGCAGCCATTTGGTGGGAGGGGATGACCCATGCGCATCGGCATCATCGCGCTTCAGCACGAGTCCAACACCTTCCTCACCACGCCCACCACGCTGGAGGATTTCCAGCGCGGCACGCTCGCGAGCGGTGACGAGATCCTTCACCACTTCGCGGCCGCGCACCACGAAGTCGGCGGGTTCATCCAGGGGGTGAAGGACGCGAACCTCCAGCTCGTCCCCATCTTCGCCGCCAGGGCGACGCCGAGCGGCACGATCGTCGCCGACACCTATCGCACGCTGCTCGACACGATGCTGCGCGCGCTCGAGCGCGCCGGAAAACTCGACGGCCTGCTCGTCGCCCCCCACGGCGCGGGCGTGTGCGAATCCGAGCGCGACATGGACGGCCACTGGCTCGCGGCGCTGCGCGAGCGCATCGGCCCAGGCGTCCCGATGATCTGCACGCTCGACCTGCACGCAAACGTCTCCCAGCGAATGATCGACGCCTGCACCGCGACGATTGCCTACCGCACCAACCCCCACCTCGACCAGCGCGCCCGCGGCCTTGAAGCCGCGGCGCTGATGAACCGCACGCTGCGCGGCGAGATCCGACCGACGCAGGCGGCGGCGTTCCCGAACGTGGCGATCAGCATCGCGACGCAGGAAACCGACGCCCCGCCGTGCAGCGAGCTCGTCGCCGCAGCGGATGTGGAACGTGCGAAGCCCGGCATCCTGTCAAACAGCACGGTGCTCGGGTTTCCCTACGCCGACGTGCCCGAGATGGGCGCCAGCTTCATCGCCGTGACCGACAACGACCCCGCCCTCGCGCAGTGCTCGGCTGATGCGCTGGCGGACTGGCTCGTGATCAACCGCCACCGGTTCGTCGGCACACTGCCGGGCGTCGACGACGCCGTCGAGCAGGCGATGAAACTCGACGGCCCCGTCTGCCTGCTCGACGTCGGCGACAACGTCGGCGGCGGCTCGCCCGCCGACGGGACACTCATCGCCCACGCGCTGCTCGCCCGCTCCGTCCGCTCCTTCGTCTGCCTTTACGACCCGGCCTCCGCCAAGGCCGCGCGAGAGACGGGCGTCGGGCGCACGGTCGCGCTCGACATGGGCGGCAAGACCGACGACCTGCACGGCAAACCCCTCCGCGCGCCCGTCACCATCCTCAGCACGCACGACGGCAGGTTCGTCGAAACCCAGCCGCGCCACGGCGGGAAGACCGCCTACGACATGGGACCGACCGCCGTCGTGCGCACGGCGAGCGGGCTGACGGTTCAGCTCACATCGCACCGGACGCCGCCGTTCAGCTTGAACCAGTTGCTCTCCTGCGGGATCGATCCCGCGACGTTCCAGGTGATCGTCGCCAAAGGCGTGAACGCGCCGATCGCCGCGTACAAGCCGGCCTGCCATCACATCCTCCGCGTCAACACGCCCGGTGTAACGACCGCCGACATGACCCAACTCCTCCACCGCCACCGCCGCCGGCCGATGTTTCCGTTCGAGGAAATCTAAAGACGCTTCATAGTGGCATGGGCGTCCCGTCCATGCTTTCGCAAATTGACGTGTCCTTCCGTGATCGTGAACATGGCGCCGATGGAACGCGCGGTCGAGATCTACGCGATCATCAACTTCACGGTCATTGGCATCTCCCACGCCCTGCGGCCGCGGGCGTGGGTGGATTTCTTCGTCTTTCTGCGGGAACGCGGCGAGGCGGGCGTCTTTGCCGTCGCCCTCTTGAACCTCATCTTCGGCTCGATCATCGTCGCGTTCCACAACGTCTGGTCCGGCATCCCACTGGTCCTCACCGTGGTGGGTTGGGCGAACGTGATCAAGGCCCTGATCTACTTCGCGTTCCCCGCGTTCGCCCTGCGCAAGCTCCGGATCCTTTCCCACGAGCGGTCCAACCTGCTCGTCGGCGGTGGGGTCTTCTTCCTGCTCCTGGCCGCACTCCTCGGCTATCACGTCTGGACCACGGCATGAGCGATCGGATGACGGCTGTCCCCTTCAATCCTGATGCCTATCACACGTCAAATGTCCCAGGTTTTGGAATTCAAGCGCGACGCCGCCGGCCAAGGCCCGACGGCCGCGCGATTTGCGCTGCGGCGCGCCGTTGCGCGATTTCGCGATTGGGACATTCTGGGACTTTTCGGGACGCCGCGCCGGGCGGCCGACGTGA
>JBAUGM010000096.1:0-12424 GCA_049679725.1 Tepidisphaeraceae bacterium | reverse complement strand
TCCGGGTTGCTTCGAAGGGCGACCCACCTTGCCGCGCCCCGCAAGCGGGGCCGCCAGACGGACATACTCGCGGTTCGCGTGAAATTGTCGCGTCCCCCCGCCTCCGGCGTTAGACTCTCGCCTACCTCTCACGGGGAACGCGCGGGTGCTCGCCAAAGTTCAGAGCTTCATCCTGATCGGCATCGATCCGCTTCAGTGCGAGATCGAGGTCGACGTCAGCCAGCACGGGCTGCAGAAGACGACGATTGTCGGGCTGGCGCAGACGGCGGTGAAGGAGAGCATCGAGCGCGTCCACCGCGCGCTGATCAACAGCGGCTACGCCTTCCCCGGCCACGCCCTGCTCATCAACCTCGCGCCCGCCGACGTGAAGAAGGAAGGCCCCGCGCTGGACCTCCCGATGGCGATCGGCGTGCTGCGCGGGACGAACTTCATCAAGACCGACCGCCACAAGTCTTTCCTCATCGCCGGCGAGCTGGCGCTCGATGGGCGCGTGCGGAAGATCAAGGGCGCGCTGTCGATGGCGCTCCTGGCGAAGCAGAAGAAACTGACCGGCGTCATCCTGCCGGAAGAAAACGCGCGGGAGGCGGCGGTTGTCGACGGCATCGAGGTGTATGCGGTCGCGACGGTATCGCAGGCCGTCTCGTTCCTCAACGAGCAACTCCCGCTGGAGCCCCACGAGCTGAACGGCGAGCCGTACCAGGCGTCGCAGCTCGCCACGGCCCACGACTTCGCGGAGGTGCGCGGGCAGGAGGCCGTGAAGCGCGCGATCACGCTTGCCGCTGCCGGCGCGCACAACCTGCTCATGGTGGGTCCGCCAGGGACGGGCAAGACGATGCTGGCCCAGCGCATCCCTGGGATTCTCCCGCCGCTCACGCGCCACGAATCGCTCGAGACGACGCGCATTTACTCCGCGCTCGGCCTGCTCCCCGACGGCGTCGCCCTGATGGACGAGCGGCCCGTCCGCACGCCCCACCACTCGGCGACGGCGCAAGCGCTGATCGGCGGCGGCAGCGTGCCGAAGCCGGGTGAGGTGTCGCTGGCGCATCACGGCATCCTCTTCCTCGACGAGCTGCCGGAGTTTTCGCGGTACGTCCTGGAGATGCTCCGCCAGCCGCTGGAGAGCGGCGAGGTGACCGTCGCGCGCGTGCACGGCTCGATCAAGTTCCCCGCCCGCTTCATGCTTGTGGCCGCGATGAACCCGACCGCCAGCGGCTTCGCATCCGACAACCCCAAGGCACGCGACAAGTACCTCGCAAAATTATCCGGCCCCCTGCTCGACCGCATCGACCTCCACGTCGAAGTCCCCACCGTCCCCTACCGCGAACTCACCGGCCGAGGAGTCGGCACGAGCAGCGCGACCATGCGCGAGCAAGTCCAACGCGCCCGCGCGATCCAGCAACAACGCTTCGGCGACGGCACGACCAACGCCAGCATGGGAACGAAGCAGCTCAAAGCCCACTGCGATCTGAGCGACGGCTGCTTACTCCTGATGAAGCAAGCGATGGACGAGTTGGGCCTCAGTGCCCGCGCGTACGACAAAGTCCGCCGCGTCGCGCGAACGATCGCGGATATCGAAGGCGCCGCGCAGATTGACGAGCCGCACCTCGCCGAGGCGATCCAGTACCGGCTGCTGGATCGGCGGTTTTAGGCTGGGTCGGGACCTACGCCAAACAAGTCCAAAAAATACTGGCGGCGGACGCGAGCGTGCAAGTCCTTGCTGCCTCATCAGATCCAGTACACTTCCGCGGCCCCGTGAACAAGATCCCCTGATTTCCGTTTGCAAACGATTGCAGATGTGATATTACATATGTTTGTTGCCCGTGACGGGGGAGTCTGGAGGCCTGTCATGTTTCGCCGTCACCGAGTTGGTTTTACGCTCGTCGAACTTCTGGTTGTGATTGGGATTATCGCCGTCCTCGTGGCCATGCTCCTGCCCGCGCTGACCAAAGCGCGAGCGGCGGCGAACAACGTCTCCTGCCTGTCTAACCAGCGGCAGTGCTTCACCGCGCTGAACATGTACATGCTGGAGTGCAAGGGGCAGCTCATCCCGGAATGGACGACCGCGCCGATGTGGGGTTATCTCCTGCTAAAGCACCTTGGCCCGAGCCCGAACACGCAAATCGCGCAGACGGACTCGCGATCGGGTGTGTACTTCTGCCCGGCCCTCACGCAACGGTCATTGCCGGAGTTGACGACCGGGCCGTTCAATTCGCCCGCGATCGGACCGAATGAGCCTTACTTCACGAACCACAGCTCGTTCGGGCGGATGGCCGGCGGGATCGGCTTCAACCGCTGGCTGTACAACACCGTCAACCCGTTTAGATCGACGCGGCAGCAGAGCGGCTACTTCATGGTCCGCGAGAAACAGCTCACCTGGTGGCGGATGCAGCGGGCAGCGCGTGGGCGGCAGGTGCCGGTGTTCTTCGACTGCCGCTGGCGCGATACGGCGCCGTCGCCGTCGGAAACAACGTACTTCCCCTTCGAACAGAACCAGCAGATGAGCCTCGTCGCCACGGCACGACATCAACGTGTCACCAACGTAACCTTCCTCGACGGCAGCGGCCGCTCGATCCCGCTGCCCGAGTTGTGGGCGTTGCACTGGAAATACGATTGGGTCACCCCCGCCACGCTGCCGCCCGTGCCGTGGTAAGCTTTCCGCCTTCAATCGAACCGAGGAGTCAATCATGCAGCCGCCGCTCGCACGAGCGGCGGCTGTCCTTTTGTGCGCGCGTCATCGCGCTGCGGCAGCGATGCACTTCCCCGCCACTCCTGTAAGATCACGCTCCGGCGTCGCGCAGGCGGTTGATTCCATGGAAAAGAGGACCATACAATCACCTAACAACAAGGCTGGAGTGAAACCCCCGCCGGTGCCGATACAGTCTCGGTCGAAGCGATCAGGGAGGAAATCTCGGATGGCGAAAATGGCACGGGCGGACGTCGCGGTCAGCAGGACAAGTGAACCTCTCGAGGAAGCATCAGGGCTATTCATGACAGTATCAGCAGCAGGAGTGAAGTCGCGCCCCGGGGGCGGCAAGCGGCGCGAGACCGCCGAGACGATGGCGGCGAAGCAGAAGGACATCTCCGTCTCGGAATTTTTCGCGAAGAACCGCCACCTGCTCGGGTTCGACAACCCGCGCAAGGCGTTGCTCACGACGGTGAAGGAGGCGGTCGACAACTCGCTCGATGCCTGCGAAGAGGCGGGCATCCTGCCGAACGTCACGATCGTCATCGAAGACCTCCAACCCGACCGCCCCGCCAACGCCAAGCAGTCGCGCTACCGCGTGACCGTCGTCGATAACGGCCCCGGCATCGTCCGCAAGCAGGTCGAGAACGTGTTCGGCCGGCTGCTGTTCGGGTCGAAGTTTCATCGCTTAAAGATGTCGCGCGGCCAGCAGGGCATCGGCATCAGCGCCGCCGGCATGTACGGGTTGATCACCACCGGCAAGCCGATGGTCATCCACACGCGCCCCGGCGCGAAGAAGGATGCGCACCACATCGAGTTGGCGATGAACACGAAGACGAACCGCGCGGAGGTCACCGTCGACGACGTGACCAGGGACTTCCCGCCGGTGCGGCTCAAGTCGATCAAGGCGGGCACGCGCGACCCGGGGTTTCTGAACCCCGAGGATTACATGAGCGGCACGAGCGTCAGCATCGAGCTCGAGGGCCGCTACCAGAAGGGTCGCGGCAGCGTCGATGAGTTCCTCGAACTGACGGCGATCGCCAACCCGCACGCGCGGATCACGTTCGTGCCGCCGTCGCGCGTCGCCGCGGACGATCAGGAGGACCTGCCGCTCGGCAACGCCGAGAAAGACGCGACCCACGCCGACGCCCTCACCCAGGAAGCCGCCCACGCCGGGCTTGCCGCTTCAGCGGCAAGCGACGTGCAGACGCCCGCGGGCGTCGATCCGACGATCACCACGATCGAGAAGGACGGCGTCATCTTCTTCCCGCGCGGCACCGATCAACTGCCGCCCGAGACGCACGAGATCAAGCCGCACCCCAAGGGCATCGAGCTCGGCATCCTCATCCAGATGATGCGCGACTTCGAAGCCGGCAATAAGCGCGGCGGCACGCTGTTCAACTTCCTCCAGGAAGAGTTCAGCCGCGTCTCGCCCGGCAAGGCGAGCGAGTTCTGCAAGGCGTGCGGCACGCACAGCCGCACGAAGGTGAGCGATCTCGAACCGCCGCAGGTTGAGAAGCTGTTCGGCGCGTTCCAGGAGTCGCGTCTGCCCGCCCCGCCGACCGACTGCCTGGCGCCGATCGGCGTGCGGCAGATGCTCGCGGGCATGCTCAAGGGGGTCAAAGCCGAGTTCTACGCCGCCAGCTCACGCGAACCCGACGTCTACCGCGGCCGGCCGTTCCAGATCGAGGCGGGCATCGCCTTCGGCGGCGAGTTGCCCGTGCAGGATTCCGCCCGCGTCATCCGCTTCGCCAACCGCGTCCCCCTGCTCTTCCAGCAGAGCGCGTGCAGCAGCTTCAAGGCCATCACCGAAACCGGCTGGCGCAACTACAACATGAGCCAGCCGCGCGGGAGCGTCCCGCAGGGCCCGCTGGTGATCATGATCCACATGGCCAGCGTGTGGGTGCCGTTCACCAGCGAGTCGAAGGAGGCCATCGCCGACTACGACGAGATCCGCAAGGAGATGAAGCTCGCGCTGATGGAGTGCGGCCGCAAGCTCGGCACGTACCTCCGCAAGCGGCAGAAGATGCAGCGCGAAGCCGCGCGGCGAGACGTCTTCGAGCGCTACATCGGCGAGATCAGCAAGGCGATCAACGCCATCAACGGCACGGACACGAAGAAGCTGTACGACACGCTCCTGAAGGAAGCCCGCAAGCGCACCGCGATCGCCGACGCCCAGCTCGACGAAGAGGGCAAGACGATCAAGAAGGGCGAGGATGAGGTCGAGGCGCTGAAGCAGGACGAGGGCGTCGTGCTGGTCGAATCCCGCGCCGCCCACCTCGCCGACGCCAATGGCGAGCCCGCTTCAGCGGGCGGGGCTTCGGCGTCGAATGGAGACGACATCGTCCCTCTCTCGGGCAAGAAGAAGCCGAAGAGAAAGGCGAAGCGCGACCGCGACCTCGAATAGTGCCAACAGTGGCATGGGCGTCTCGCCCATGCCTTCAGAAGGCGACGCAAGAGCATGGGCGAGACGCCCATGCCACTGAGAGTGGGAACGCACATGGCAAAGAAGAAAACCGAATCCGCCGGGTCGACCGACCGCGTGAACAAGCGGGTGAAGGAGCGTGACAAGGCGACGATGGGCAAGATCGTCCAACTCGCCGACAACGTCTCGAAGTCCGCCTTCAAGGGCGCGGACATCAACATCGCCATCCCCACGCGCACGCGGTCGAACACGCTCTGGAACAAGAAGAAGGGCATCCTCCAGATGGGCGATGCCAAGGCCCAGCGGGAGCTGTTCAACCTGAACCAGGCCAAGCAGTTCATGCAGACGATGCTGCACGGCAACAGCATCAAGGAGTTGATAGAGGCGCAGAAGACGCTGAGCCTCCGCGGGATGTTCTACAAGGGGCTGCACACGATCCAGGGCACGAAGGACGAGAAGACGTTCGCGGTGCAGGACGAGAGCGATGCGATCCTCGAGGACCTCGAGGTGTCGATGGGCGCGCTGCGCGAAGAGCTGCACGTCTTCGCCAAGAAAGCCGGCACCATGGTCGGCAACATCACGATGGTCGACAGCGGCGATGAAATCGACTGCCGCCGCATGGGCAGTGGCGGTTACGCGGTCCCGAGCATCGTCGAGAATGATGTGATTCAGTTCAAGAAGGTGGACGCGAAGTTCGTCCTGCACGTTGAGAAAGGCACGGTGTGGAGCCGCTTCAACGAGGACCGGTTCTGGGAAAAGCACAACTGCATCCTCACCGAAGGCGCCGGCCAGCCCCCGCGCGGCGTGCGACGCCTGCTCAAGCGTCTGAACGAGGAACATGGCTTGCCGATCTACTGCCTGCTCGATTGCGACCCGTGGGGGCACTACATCTTCAGCGTCATCAAGCAGGGCTCGATCAGTCTCGCCTTCGAGTCCGAGCGCCTCGCCATTCCCGAGGCGAAGTTCATCGGCGTCCGCTCGAAGGACTACGACGAGTGCGACCTGAGCGACGACGTGCAGATCGCGCTGAACGACAACGACAAGAAGCGCGCCAACGAAATCATGGCGTACCCCTGGTTCAAGGACAACAAATCCTGGCAGAAGGAGATCGCCCGGATGATGTCCAACGGCTTCAAGATGGAAGTCGAATCGCTGATCACGAAGGACATCAGCTACGTCACGGAAGAGTACGTGCCGGAGCGGCTGAAGAAGAAGGATTGGCTGGACTAATGCGTCCGACCGGACACCTTGATAGGATGCCCACGATATGGTTGCGATCAAGGGACATTTCGACGGCAAGGTGATCGTCCCGGACGAACCGCTCGACCTGCCGGCCAATCAACGTTTGCTCGTCCACGTTCAGCCGGTGGACGATCGCGCGACCGATTTTCGCACGTGGATCGGCTTGGGAACACGCGCGCCCCAGAATCCCGCCCCTCGATTCCCTTCGGACCGCGACCTCTGGGAATAGGGGGCTTCCGTGGTCGTCGATACGTCGGTGATCCTCGCCGTCTATTTTGACGACGCACGCGCGTCATGGGCGGTCGAACAACTCAATCGAAACGCCCGGGCATTGCGAATGAGCACGGTGAACCTGACCGAATCGCTCATTCGTATTCGCGATCGTCAGCCGACGCTCGCCCAGGAATTGGAGCATCGCCTGCTGACGAGCGGGATCCGATTCGTGCCGCCCGATGAGTCACAGGCGGTGATCGCTGCCGAAGCTCGGTTGCGGTTCCCACTCAATCTCGGCGACTGTTTCGCGTATGCGCTTGCTCGCGTTGAGCAATGTCCCATCCTTACCCTCGATGAAGACTTCAAGAACTTGGACGTCTCCGTCGTGATTCCATAGCCGGCGATGGCTGGGCGGACTCATGTTCGCTCTTCGCTTTGCGCTCGCGAGACGCTTGCCGCGCGTGGTATGCTGGATCGAATGGCCGACACCTCGAATGAATCTGCCCTGGTGGATCTGGGGATGGTGTCGTTGGAGACTCGCCCGGCCTGGCGGTTCTTTCCGATGGACGACCGGGTCATCGGCCGGCCGACGACGGGCGTGGGGGTAATACAGATCATGCGCGTGGCCGACGGCGTCGTCCCGCCGCACCCGACGCACGAGCAATGCATGGCGGCAGCGCTGGCGGCAGCGGGGTACGAACGGGAGCACCCCGGCAGCAACCGGGCGAAGGAGTTCGAGAACGACTGCTTCGCCGGCGGGGAGTCGTTCGACGTCGGCAGCGACCACGTCCGCGTCTGGTACCGCTGTTGCCCGGAGGGCATGCTGGCCGCGTGGTACGCCTGCCCGCTCCAGCGGGCGAAGGAGCGGTCGGTCATCCAATCGATGCGCGAGTGCGATCAAATGGTCGCCACCCTCCGCCTGGCCCCGCCCGTCGCATAACGCGTAATCCGGTCGTCCGGTACCAATTTCGTGATGCCATAGAGGCATTGCCCACGAATCTCACGAATCTCCACGAATAGGATCAGGTGCCGATCCTTCGCTTTCCTGATTCGTGCAGATTCGTGAGATTCGTGGGCAGAACTGATTCGACGGGGCACCCGGAGAACCGAAAGGCCCTGCGTCAGGTTCCCTCCGCGTGGCCTCCGGCGTCGGGCATTGCTATACTGATGGGTCTATTCCGTTTCACCGCTACGAGGAGCGTTCGCAATGCCCGGCATGACGATGACCGAGAAGATCCTGGCCAAGCACTCCGGCCGGAGCCGCATCGCGCCCAACGAGAACGTCTGGGTTGACGTGGACGTGCTCATGACCCACGACGTGTGCGGGCCGGGCACGATCGGCATCTTTCACGAGAAGTTTGGCCGGGATGCGAAGGTCTGGGACAAGGACCGCGTTGTCGTCATCCCCGACCACTACATCTTTACCGCCGACCTCAAGTGCCACCGCAATGTGCAGATCCTCCGCGATTTCGTGAAGGAACAGGGGCTGCGCTACTACTACGACCCGGAGTTCGTGAAGAACGAGCCGGGGATGCCCAACCCGTACAAGGACCCGACGAAGACGAACTACAAGGGCGTCTGCCACAAGGCCCTGCCGGAGGAGGGCCACGTCCGCCCCGGTGAGATTCTGCTCGGCACCGACAGCCACACGTGCACGGCCGGCGCGTTTGGGCAGTTCGCCTCGGGCGTCGGCAACACCGACGCGGCGTTCACGCTCGGCACGGGCAAGACCTGGCTGAAGTGTCCGCCGACGATGAAGTTCACGTTCCACGGCGCGATCCCGCCGTACCTGACCGCGAAGGATCTCATCCTGGCCGTCATCGGCGAGATTGGCGTCGACGGCGCGACCTACAAGACGATGTACTTCGCCGGCGAAGGCATCTCTTCGCTCACGCTCGAAGACCGCATGACGCTGACCAACATGGCCATCGAGGCCGGCGGGAAGAACGGCGTGTGCGACGTCGACGAGAAGACGCTCCAATACGTTCGCGCCCGCTCGAACCGTCCCGATTGGGAAGTCTTCACGGATGACAAGGACGCGACCTACGCGTACGAGGCCCAGTGGGACCTGGCCACGATGGAGCCGATGGTCGCCAAACCGCACAGCCCCGACAACAAGGACACCGCCCGCAACTGCCGCGACGTGAAACTCGACCGCGCATACATCGGCAGCTGCACCGGCGGCAAGATCACCGACATGATCTTCGCGGCCAACATCCTCAAGGGGAACCGCGTGAAGATCCCCACCTTCGTCGTCCCCGGCAGCACGGAAGTGCACGCCGATATGATGAAGCTGAACCTGCGCGGCGTGGACAAAGGCCCGAACGAGAAGAGCATCGCCGACATCCTCGTCGACGCCGGCTGCCTGCTTGGCCCCAGCGGCTGCGCCGCCTGCCTGGGCGGCCCCGCCGACACGTTCGGCCGGTTGAACACGACGGAAGTCTGCGTCAGCACGACGAACCGCAACTTCCCGGGCCGGATGGGCAGCACCAAGAGCGCGGTCTACCTAGCGAGCCCGCTCACGGTGGCCGCGAGCGCGCTGACGGGCTACGTCACCGACCCGCGCGAGTACGTGACCAAGCCGATCGAGACGGGGATGGCGGGTGTGGTGTAGCGATTGCGTTGGGAGCGCCGCAGATGACCTACGACGTCAAGATCCTCAAGAGTGACGAGGGCTATGCCGTTTGGTGTCCCGCACTTCCAGGTTGCTGGTCACAGGGCGACACGGAAGCGGAAGCGCTCGAGAACATTCGTGACGCCATCTCGGAGTACCTTGCCGCAGGCGAAAGTACCGAGTTGGCGAACGCCGAAACGCGCACCGTCGAAGTCGGGTAGCGCGCATGCCCAAGCTCGCCGATGTCAATCATCTCAACGCCATTCGTGCGTTCGAAAGGGCTGGTTTCGTCGTCATCCGGCAGGGCAAACACGTCATCATGCAGCGCGGCAATCGCCGCCTCGTCATCCCTCGCGGCAATCCGATCAACGCCTTCACCATGGGCGGTATCATTGGCGATGCGGGAATGACGGTCGAAGAACTCAAGCGACTGCTGTGACTTCCTACGTCACGGCATCGGCAGATCCACCTGAACGAACTGCTTCCCGGCATGATCGCGCAAACGCGTCGTGTACGTCGTGATCGTGCAGCCGGGCATGTCCCTCAGTTGCCCGTTGTCGAGCCGAAACGCCCAGTAGTGCCACGGGCAGACCGCGCAGCCCTCCTCGACGTGGCCGCCGGCGAGGTTGCCGCCGGCGTGGGGGCAGGTGTTGTCGGTGACGAAGACGTTGCCTTGATCGAGGAACACGGCGAGTTGGAAGCCGTCGATCTCGACGTACTTTCCTTCGCCTTCGGTCAGCTCCGTCAACTCGCAAAGTGAGGTCCAGCTCATCGCGATGCGGATCGTAAGGGTGCGCTCGCGCTCGACGCAAGCGGCTCGATCGAGAGGGCGAGGCTCCGCCCGAGCCGTCTTTTCGTCCGGAGAAGAAGACGGCTCGGCAGGTGCCTCGCCCGCCCGCGCAACGCATCGCAATCAGTTCGTCATTCGTCAGGCAAGCGCACGTCCCTAAGCTGGGTTCGCCGCCGGCGCCGTGGCGGCGGGCGCCGTCGCGGGCGATTCCTTGGGCATGCGACCCTCCACGATGTTGGCCATCGCCTCGACAACCCTTCCGGCATCGTCCAGCGCCTGGGCGGTGACGAAGCCGTGCAGCGGACCGCGAACGGTGTCGAGTTCGCCGACGCGCGCGTTGAGCGCCGCAAGCAGCTTGCCGATCGGCTCGTCATCGGGGAACTGTTCCGACTTGATGTTGACCAGCGCGTTGTCCGCGGCGCGGATGGCGGCGTTGATCGTCGGCTCGGGCGCGGTGCTCGATCCGCTCGTCAACTGCGTCCGGGCGCGTTCGATGATGCGCATCTGCTGGCGGAACGCGCCGCGCGGATCCGGGTCTTCGAGCAGCGTGAGCACGTCCTGGAGTTCGCCCAGCGCATCCGCCAGGTCACCACGAGATGTTTCGTCCGAGTGACCGCTCAACTTCTTCCGCGCCGCGGCGAATTCGTTCACCGCCTCGCCAAGCTGCTCGACGCGCGCCTCGGCAGTCTGCGGCCTGGGCATGGCGTCGCCTTGCTCTACCGTCGGCGACATCGTCGGCTCTTTCTTCGGCGCGCACGCGGCGGCCCCCAGCAGAGACCCGACCAACGCCGCCACCGCTACGCCGCGCTTACCGATCATCGAAATCTCCGTGAAACGATGCGTGAAACGATTCGTGAGACGTGAAGACGTGAAACGTGAGAAAGCCGTTGCATTTGTCACGTTTTCACGTCTTCACGTCTTCACGTTTCACGTCTTCACTCATCTCCAACCTACTTCATCTCCGCGATCTTCACCGGCCGGCGCTCCGCGGCGCTGACGCTCGCGGCTTCCAGCACCTGCTGCGTCTTGTATGCGTCCTCGAAGTCCGGCATCGGCACCACCGGCGGCCTGCCGGCGATGATGTTCATCATGTCGGCCGTCTGGTTGATGAAGCCGTGCTCGTACCCGATGATGTGCGCGTCCGGCCACCAGTTACCGACGTACGGATGATCCCCACCGTGCGTCACCATGATCTTCGACCAGCCCTGCTGTTTGCGGTCGACCGTGGCGTCGTAGAACTCGAGGTAGTTCATGTCCTCGAAGTTGAAGCGGATCGACCCTTTGTCGCCGTTGATCTCCAGGCCGTTCTTGTTCTGGTTGCCGGTGGCGAGGCGGGACGATTCGAAGCTCGCGACGGCGCCGTCCTTCGTGCGCGCCAGGAACAGGAGCGCATCATCGACGTCGCTCTTGCCCTTCTTCCCACCCGAGCCGCGCGTCCCGCCCGCGATGCCGCCCTTCGGCCCTTCCTGGATGATGTCGCGCTCCTTCACGAACGTCTCAGCCAGCGAGCCGACGACCTCCGTGATCTCGTCGCCCGTGATGAAGCGGGCCATGTCGATGATGTGCGCGTTGAGGTCCCCGTGCGCGCCGGAGCCGGCGAACTTCCTCTGGAATCGCCAAAGCAGCGGCACGCCCGGCCCACCCCAATCCTGCAGGTAGAACGCGCGAACGTGAAAGATCCGCCCGAGTTTGCCTGCCTTCGCCAGTTGGTACGCCAGCGCCACGGCCGGCACCCGGCGGTAGTTGTACCAGACGAACGTTTTGCTCTTCTTTGCCCGCTTGGCCGCGTCGCGCATCTGCCGCGCGTCCGCCAGCGTGCCGGCCAGCGGCTTCTCGCACGCTACGTGCTTCCCGGCTTCGAGGGCCGCGATGCTCATCTCCGCGTGCAGGTGGTTCGGCGTGCCGATGTCGACCAGCCCGATCTTGGGATTCGTGACCGCGCTCTTCCAATCCGTCGTCGCGTTCTCCCAACCCCAGCGGTCCTTGAACTCTTCCAGCTCCGCCTTGTTCCGCCCCGCGATCGTGTGCATCACGGGCAGGAGCGGCAGGTCGAAGAACTTGCCGACTTTGAGGAATGCGTTGCTGTGCGTCCGCCCCATGAACTTCTGGCCGACAAGGCAGACATTGATCGAATCCTTCGCCATGAACGTTTTCCCTCCACCCCGCGCGCGGTGCGCGTATCAACCGTGCCAACAAAGGCTTCCGAAAGTCCGGAGGAGTGTAATCCGAGGCGATGGGGATGCAAGAATCGCCCGGATTCGTGCCAATGGCAGAGGGATTAGCCGCGGATGAACGCAGATGAAAATCCAGATCTCACACTCTCTGATCCGCGTTCATCTGCGTTCATCTGCGGCTCAACTTTCTCCCGCATCCTGGTGGCGCCATCTGCTGAACTGGTTTGCGCATCGCGCGCGGGTCGTAGCATTTGAATGCTGCGCCCTCCCGGCGGGGTAGAGC
>JBAUGM010000095.1:0-5178 GCA_049679725.1 Tepidisphaeraceae bacterium | reverse complement strand
TCTTCGACATCAAGAAGGGCGGCTACTACGGCCACCCGAACCCCAAGCTCAACAACTACGTCCTCAACGGCGGCGACCCGACCAGCGGCGTCGACGACAACGAGGTCGCGTCCTATCCCAACGGCACCCAGCCCGATTCGAACTACCGCGGCGACGTCTACAACTTCGGCAAGAACTACTCCGCCAACGGCATCATCGAATACAAGGGAAACGCCTTCGGCGGCACGCTCGACGGCAAGCTCATGGTCGTCCGCTACAGCGGCGGCGACGACATCCTCATCCTCACGCCGGACAAGAACGGCAACATCGTCCAGACCGAGAAGGGCGCGCCGGGCACGACGGGTTTCAACGATCCGCTCGACATCATCCAGGACCCGGCGACCGGCTTCATCTACGTTGCCGAGTACGGCGGGCAGCGGATCACGCTGCTCAAGCCCAACGCGACGATCTCCTTCAACAAGGACCAGCTCGTCTTCAGCGACATCAAGGGCGGCGACGGCAGCGCGGCGCAGACCATCGTCTTCACGAACGCCAGCGGCAGCTCGATCATAATCCCGTCCGACGGCATCAAGCTGACCGGCGCCAACGCCGAGCAGTTCGTCATCACGAGCAAGCCGTCGTCCTCCGTCACGCTCGCGCCGGGGCAGACCGTGACCGTGGGCATTCAGTTCAAGGCGACGAGCACGACGAGCTTCGGCATTAAGACCGCGGCGATCTCCATCCGCACGTCCAGCGGCACCCCGCTCGAACTCCCGCTGCGCGGGCTCGCGCTCGATGGCTCGGGCGGCTCGAGCGAGCCGTCGCTGCAGAAGGTGCTGGACCTGTTCAACATCGGCACGACCGTCGGCGACAGCAACGTCGAGGACAGCGCGCTCCAGAACCCGCCCACCACGCCCAACGACGAGGTCGCGGCGCAGAAGTTTTACAAGGCCGCCGGCGGGAACGTGACGATCGAGCCGATCACCTTCTTCAGCCCCACCAGCTCCCCGACTGTCCGCGCCGGCTGGTACCGCTCGGGCAACGCCGGCTCGGCGGCCGAGCTGTTCACCGTCGCCTCGCAGTACGCGCAGAGCGTCAACCCCGTCGCCACCGGAACCACCAGCTTCGACCCCGGCAGCGGACCGTTCGGCCTCTACACGGAGTGGCCCAGCCAGAACGGCCGCGTCGTGTACCAGGAGCACGCGCTGAACACGTGGGAGACCAACGGCTCGCTGCGGCAGAAGGTCCGCGTCTACCCGCTGAAGACGGCCGAGGGCGTGGTGGTGCCCAACGCGTACGTCGTCGGCTTCGAGGAAATCCCCGGCTCGGTCTCGGACTACCAGGACGGCGTGTTCATCATCCGCAACGTGCAGCTCGCGCCGCCCGCCAGCGCGACGGCCGTCACGTCGCTGAAGCTGGTCAACGCCGACACCGACACGATCATCAGCAGCTTGAACAACGGCGCGACGATCAACCTCGCGCAGGCGCGGCGGCTGAGCGTGCAGGCGATGGTGTCCGGCTCGGTCGGCAGCGTGCGGTTCCGGCTCGACGGCGCCACCATCCAGACCGAGAACGCCGCGCCGTACACGATCGCCGGCGACAGCGCGGGCGACTACATCGCCTGGACCCCGACCGCCGGCACGCACACGCTGAAGGTCACGCCTTACAGCGGCGCGAACGGCTCAGGCACGATCGGGACGTCGAAGACGGTCACGTTCACCGTGATCGACGGCGCCACGCCGGGCGAGCTGTTCCGCGCGAACATCAACTTCCAGCCCGACGGTGTGCCCGTCCCCTCCGGCTACCGCGCCGACATCGGCCGGTTGTACGGCAAGCGATCCAACGGCCTCACCTACGGGTGGAGCGCCGCCAACGAGGCCAACGCCGTCGACCGCGACGCGCCCAACGCGCTCAGTCAGGAGCTTGATACCTACAACGCGATGGGCGACTTGACGTGGGCGATTGCGGTGCCCAACGGGACCTACAGCGTCTACGTCGCGGCGGGCGATCCGAGCAGCATCAACGCCAAGTACGGAATCATGGTCGAGAACACGCTTGCCGTGAGCGGCGCCCCGACGCAGGCCATGCCCTGGGTGGGCGGCACGGTGACGGTGGAAGTGACCGACGGCACGATCACACTGCAGCGCGCGGTCGGATCGAAGAACAACAAACTGGCGCTGATCCAGATCGCGCAGATTTCCTAAGTCGTTCAACCAAGGCTCGTTGTCGTTCCCAGCCAGCACCCCGCCAGCCAGGTCGTTCCAGGAAGAGTCCAGGAAGAGAGAAAGTTGGGTACTCCGTAACGCCTGCGCAGTGGGTGCCGGGCGGCGGGGCCACGTCTTGTACATTTTTTCAGGGCGCGGGTGCATTTGGGCCTCGCGGAAAGAGCGGGCGATTCGATAGGATCGCTCGTCTCATCGCCGCGTCTGTGGGTGCCCCCGCGTTTGTGGGCCGGAATGCGAAACGAAGTGTCGAATCGTCGGGCGGGCGCGCTGCGCGCCGCTGCCCAGCCTGTGATCGAAGCGCTGGAGGTGCGCCGGCACCTGCACGCCGGTCACGAACACCCCGCCATCGAGATCAACGTCAACTTTCAGCCCGAAGCGTCGACGACGGTTCCCGCCGGGTACATCGCCGACATCGGGCGGCTCTTCGGCAAGCGCGCCAACGGGCGGACGTACGGGTGGAGCGCATCCAACGAGAGCCAGATGCGCGAGCGCCACATGGTCGCCGACCAGCGCTACGACACCCTGGCGCACTTCGCCGGCAAGACGTGGGAGATCGCGCTTCCCAACGGCGCGTATGCCGTGCGGTTGATCTCCGGCGATCCGCAAAACTTCGACAGCATCTATCGCACGAACGTCGAAGGGGTGCTCACCGTCGATGGCACGCCCACCAGCGCCAACCGCTGGCTCGAGGGCACCGCGACCGTGAGCGTGACCGACGGCCGGCTGACGATCGGCAACGCCGACGGGGCGATCAACAACAAGATCGACTTCGTGCAGATCCAGAGCGTCGAGGCGCCGCCCGCGGAGGTGACGATCACAGCGCCCGATCCCAACGCTTCGGAGAGCGGCAAGGACACGGGCACGTTCACCATCGCGCGCGACGTCGCCGACACGAGCGCGCCGCTGGTCGTGCAGTTCGACGTGAGCGGCACGGCGACGAACGGCGTGGACTACGGCATCACCGGCAACGCCATCACGATCCCCGCGGGGCAATCGTCCTTCACGTTCAAGGTCAAGGTCATCGGCGACACGCTCGCCGAGGGCAACGAGACGATGATCCTGACGCTGGCGGACATCGGCACGTACACGATCGGCACCGCCGGGCCCGCTGCCACGGTCACGATCGCGGACGGGGGGGCGGTCCTCGCCGGGCCGTTCAAGGCGAACGTCGACTTCCAGCCGTACGACGCCCAGGTCCCGCCCGGCTACGTCGTCGACGGCGGCGCCGCGTACGGCCGGCGCGCCAACGGGCTGACGTATGGGTGGAACCGCGACAAGATCGATTCGACGCGCGACCGCGACTCTTCCAACGCCCCCGACCAGCGCTACGACACATTCAACTCGTTCGGGGACGACGACTGGTGGGCGATCAAGGTGCCCAACGGCACGTACCAGGTGCGCGTCGTCGCGGGCGACCCGAGCAACTTCAACAGCCACTACGCGATCGACGTCGAGGGCGTCGAGGGCATCGACGCCAAGCCCACCAGCAGCACGCGATTCCTGCAGGAGACGCGGATCGTCCTCGTTGAGGATGGCACGCTGACGCTGACCAGCGGTGAGGGCGCGGACAACAACAAGATCGCGTTCGTCGAGATCCTGCGCGTCGCCGACGCCGCCGCCCCGCCCGGCGCCCCCAGGGCGCTCGCGGCCACGGCCGACTCCTCGTCCAGCGCCCAGCTCACATGGAACGACCACGCCAACAACGAGGTCGGCTTCAAGATCGAGCGCCGCAGGGGCAGCGGATCGTGGAAGCAGCTCGCGCTCTTGCCGGCCGACACCAACTCGTTCCACGACAAGGGGCTCGACGACGCGACGCGCTACGAGTACCGCGTGCGCGCGTACAACGGCGCGGGCCGCTCGTCCTGGTCGACCAACGGCACGACGACGTTCATCGAGTTCCCCACGGACATCGCGTGGAAGGCGGTCGCGCCGTCGCCCGTCGAGCGCGCCGAGGCGCTGGGCGGCGTGTACAACGACAAGCTTTACGTCTTCGGCGGCCTGTTCACGCCGCCGGGCCAGATCCTGGGGATGACGCGCAGCGACGTGTACAACCCCGCGACCAACAAGTGGACGCGCCTGGCCGACATGCCCGAGAAGGTCACCCACGCCGGCGTCGTGCGCGTGGGGGATGTGTTCTGGTTCGTCGGCGGGTACGTGGGGGACCACCCGGGCCCCGGCTACGACCACGTCTGGAAGTACGACGTCAGCGAGAACGCCTGGAGCCGCGGCCCCGACCTCCCCGCCAACCGCGGCGCGGGGTCGGCGGTGCTGATCGACAACAAGATCCACTTCGTCGGCGGGCTCGACGAGACGCGCGGCGCCGACAAGGCCGATCACTGGGTGCTCGATTTGGATGAGCAGTCCGAAGGATGGAAGCGCCGCAAGAGCCTCCCGGCCGCGCGAAATCACACGAGCGCCGTCTCCCTCGGCGGGTACATGTACGTCATCGGCGGGCAGCTCGACGAAGAGGAACTGCAGGAGCCGCTCAGCAGCGTCTACCGCTACGATCCCGAAACCGACGACTGGGACCGCATGAAAGACCTGCCGGCCCCGCGGTCGCACACGAACTCCTCCACGTTCGTCATGAACGGGCGGATCGTCGTCCTGGGCGGCGAGGACGGGTTCGGCGCGCCGCACCGCACGGTGTACGCCTACGACCCCGCGACCGACTCGTGGACGCGCCTGTCCGATCTGCCCGCGACGCGCAGCACGAGCGTCGCGGGGGTGCTCAGCGGGAACCGCATCATCTCGGCGACCGGAAACTCCCCGATCCCGACCACCACGACGTGGATCGGCACCGTTTCGTAAATAAGCGGCCATGATTCTCGAACGTCTGGATCCGCAAGATGTCATCCTGAGCAATACTGTCCGATACAGGTCTACTTTTGCAATCGTTTTGTTGGCGAGATGGCCAGGGGAGGAGTGGAAGCGGAAGAGGTGGGCTGGAGGAATGGAAGCATGCCTGACGCGACGC
>JBAUGM010000094.1:0-2375 GCA_049679725.1 Tepidisphaeraceae bacterium | reverse complement strand
ACGTTTCGGCTGCGCTCAACGCAGGCCGGGAGAAGGGACCAAATAGGAGCGCACGATTCTCGAACGTCCGTCGCAATGGTCATCCTGAGGTACTCCGAAGGATCTAGCCACAATCGGCGAGGCCCTTTCGTTCGAAGCTAGATCCTTCGGAGTACCTCAGGATGACATCTTGCGGATCCAGACGTTCGAGAATCATGGCCGCTCAATTCAGACGGGTAACCGGCGCCGTCGTCACAGCTCGCGGCGGATCGATCTGAACGACCCGCTGCGCATCGAACGCCCGCCCGGTCAGCTCGTCCGTAAAAGTGACGCGAACGGTCACCTCATCTCCCGTCGGCGCCTCCTGCCACGGCAACTCGATGATATACCCGTACTGCAATGCATTCCCGAGCCACTTCTTCGCGGCCTGCTCGCTTGAGACTTCCCAACGACCCAAACGCGTCTCGCCGCTCTTGGTCAGATCGAATGCTTCGACGACGAACGATCCCGCCGCCTTCAGTTCGTCGCCGTCCTGGTCGGTGGGGACGACGAAGATCTGCAACCCCTCGTCGCCGGGCGTCTCGCGGTCGGCATCCCAGCCGCCGGTGAGCTTGCCGAGCTTCAGGCCGTGGGCGGTGAAGAGCGTGCTCAGCCGCTCGTGGGGGAGGACGGGGACGGTCGTGGCGCGACTTTCCAGTTGCTTGATCGCCGCGAGGTCGTCTTCGTGGGCGAGCTTCAGCGACGCGACGTCGTCGCGCAGGGCCGCGTTCTGCTTGCGCAGCTCGATGTTCGCCTTGCTGGGTGACCGACACCCCGCCAGCGCGGTGGCTATCAATGCAACCGCGACGACAGTAGGTCGGACGGCGGTTGTCATCCTGAGGTACTCCGAAGGATCTAGCTGCCAATGAGAAGGCCCGTCATCCTCGGCTAGATCCTTCGGAGTACCTCAGGATGACAGGGCATGCGCGACTACGCGCCGTTAGAAGACGCTCTAGTCCTTATCGTCCTCGTCCGCCTCTTCCTCGCGACGACGACGGGCGGCGAGTTCCGGCGCACGCTCGAGGACGCGGTCGGCGCAACCGTACTCGACGGCCTCTTCCGAAAAGAGCCACTTGTTGCGGTCGAAGTCGCGTTTGATCGTCTCGCTGTCCTTGCCGGTGTAATCGGCCATCAGCTTGTACAGGCGATCGCGCAGGCGAAGCATGTGCTTCGCTTCGATGCCCAGGTCCGTCGCCGGACCCTGGAGCACGCCGCCGATCAGCGGCTGGTGGAGCATGACCTGGCTGTTGGGGAGCACGCTGCGCTTGCCCTTCGTGCCCGCCGCGAGCAGACAGGCGCCCATCGACGCGGCCATGCCGATGCAAGTCGTCGCGACGTCGCAGCGGAGGTAGCGCATCGTGTCGATGATGCCCAGGCCCGCGCTGACGCTGCCGCCGGGCGAGTTGATGTAGAACTGGATGTCGGTCTTCGGGTCGTCGTTGGAGAGGAACAGCATCTGCGCGATGATCGCGCCGGCTGACTCGTCCATGACGGGCCCGTTCAGCAGGATGATGCGGTCTTTCAGCAAGCGCGAGTAGATGTCGTACGCGCGCTCACCGCGGCCGGATTTCTCGATGACGATGGGGATCAATGTGTTCTGGGGCATGTTATTTCCGTGAAACGTGAAACGTGAAAACGCGAAACGTGATCAAGCCGAACTCACGTCTTCACGTGTTCACGTTTCACGGCTTACTTCGGCTTCGTCGCGTCCGCCGCGGCCTCGGCGGTCTTGGTGTCGCTGTCTTCGCCGATCACCTCATCGCAGATGCCGTACTTCACGGCCGCCTGGGCGTCGAAGAACCGGTCGCGCTCGCTGTCGTCGCGGACCTTGTCCGCGGTCTGGCCGGTGCACTTGGCCATGACGTTGACGAGGGTTTCCTTGGTCTTGAGGATTTCCTCCGCCTGGATCTCGATGTCCGCCGTCTGCCCGTACACGCCGCCGAACGGCTGATGGATCATGACCTTGGCGTTGGGCAGGATGAAGCGTTTGCCCTTCTTGCCCGCCATGAAGACGATCGCCCCGCCGCTCTCGGCGCGGCCGATGCAGTAGGTGGCGACGTCGCACGTCAGGAAGCGCATGATGTCGTACATCGCCAGCGTGTCGTCGACGACGCCGCCGGGGCTGTTGATGTAGAAGTTGATGTCCTGGTCCTTCTTCACGCTCTGCAGGTACAGCATCTGCATGATGACGCGGGAGGCGGACACATGGTTGATCTCGCCGACCAGGAAGACGACGCGATTTTCGAGGAGCATTTCCTCGAGGGTCATCTCGCGGTAGCGGTTATAGCCCCCGCCGGGCGGGCCGGGCATGGCCACCGGCATGGCGACGGGCCCGCGTCCCGGGATGATGCCAAAGT
>JBAUGM010000093.1:0-6967 GCA_049679725.1 Tepidisphaeraceae bacterium | reverse complement strand
GACACGTGTTGATCCGCGAAGCCGCAAGCGGCGGAACCGACGGAGGTCCCCGCGATGTGTCCCAACTACCCTTCGCGCACGAACTTATGAAACGCCTCGATCAGCCGCTTGGTGATCGGACCGGCGGCGCCCGTCCCCACGACCCGGCCGTCGATCTTCGTGACCGGCATGACCTCGGCGCCGGTCCCGGTCAGAAAGCACTCGTCGGCGACGTACAGATCGTGCTTTTGGAGCGAACGCTCCTCGTGCGCGATGGCCAGCTTGGCGCACAGGTCGAGCATCGTCTGGCGGGTGACGCCTTCGAGGATGCCGTCGACCGTCGTCGGCGTGAGCACCTTGCCGTCACGAACGATGAAGATGTTCTGCACCGTCCCCTCGGCGACATTGCCCGCCTGGTTCAGCATGATCGCCTCGGGCACCCCGGCGTCGTTCGCCTCGATGCGGGCGAGGACGTTGTTCAGGTAGTTGAGGCTCTTGATCCGCGGCGACAAGGCCGCCGGGTGCATGCGGATCGTGGCGGCGGTGATCACCGCGATGCCCTTGTCGTACGTCTCCTTCGGGTACACGTGGATCTGGTCGGCGATGATGATGACCGACGGCGTGGGGCACTTGGCAGGGTCGATGCCAAGCGAACCGACGCCGCGCGTCACGAGGGCGCGGATGTAGCAGTCGGTCAGGCCGTTCGCCTGGACCGTCTCCTCGATCGAGGCAAGGAACTTCTCCGGCGTCAACGGGATCGCGAGTCGGATCGCCTTGGCCGAGTCGTAAAGCCGGCGGAGGTGCTCCTTGGCCTTGAAGATCCGCCCACTGTAGACGCGAATGCCCTCGAACACGCCGTCGCCGTAGAGCAGGCCGTGGTCGTAGACGCTGATGCGGGCGTCTTGTTTCTCGACGAGTTTTCCGTCCAGCCAGATCTGCATGTGATTGAGAGTTCCTTGGTATCGAAGCACGAAATCCTAAGCACGAAATCCGAAACAAATCCCAAGCACGAAGAAGAAAACGCCAAACGAATGGCCGGTTCCTCGCTTGGAGCTTTCTTCTTGGGATTTCGGATTTGTTTCGTGCTTCGTGCTTAGGATTTCGTGCTTTCCTCACTCAGCGGCCTCTCGAGCTTCCCGTCCTTGAGCACCAGCACGCGATCGGCCTTTTTCGCCACGGTGCGGTCGTGCGTGACCATGACGATCGTTTGCCCGCGCTCGCGGTGGAGCGTTTCGAGCACAACCATGATCTGCTTGCCCGTTTCCGCGTCAAGGTTGCCGGTCGGTTCGTCGGCAAACAGGACTTTTGGCTGATTCATGAGGGCCCGGGCGATCGCGACCCGCTGGCGCTCCCCGCCGGAGAGCTGGTTCGGGCGGTGTTTGAGCCGGTGATCCATGCCGAGCTGCTTGAGGACCTCGGTGGCGCGCTCGCGCAGCTTGGCGCGATTGGATCGGAACCCCAGCCACGAATGCTCGATCATCGACGCCAGCAGCGCGTTCTCCAGGACGTTCAGCTCCGGCAGCAGGTGATAAAACTGGAAGACGAAGCCGAACTCGGTGTTCCGCAGCTTGCTCCGCTCCGCCCCGGCCATGCGGGCGATGTCCTGGCCTTCGTACTCGATGTGCCCGTCGTCGGCGGCGTCCAAGGCACCGAGGATGTGCAAGAGCGTGCTCTTTCCCGATCCGGAACGACCTTCGATCGCGAGGAACTCCCCGGATCGGATCGTGAGGTCCGCGTGCTTCAGCACCTGCACGACGCTGTCGCCCATGCGGAACGTCTTCTTCACGCCGGTCGCCTTGAGGATCGTATGATCCGCACGCGAGGCGGTCGGCGGGGGTTGGGAGATCGCTTGCGACATAAATTGTCATTGCCGATTTGCGATTCGCGATTTGCGATTGGAAAATTTCAATCGCAAATCGGCAATCGCAGATCGCAAATATCCTTTACTCCCACCTCAGCGCTTCGACCGGATTCATCCGCGCCGCGCGAATGGCCGGCACCAGCGCACCGAGAATCGACGATACGATCGCCACGCCCACGATGATCGCGGCCGCCTTGGGGCTCATCTGGTTGGGGATGATGTCGAAGGCGTACACCTCCGGGTCCCAGATCTTCAGCCCCAGCACTTCGCCCATCTTCGTGTGGATCCAGTTGATGTTGTGCACGATCACGTACGCGACGCCCAGCCCCGCGAGCCCCCCGACGATGCCGATCGCCGTCCCGTAGCCGAGGAAGATCCCGGCCACCCCGGTGCTGGTGGCCCCGACGGATTTGATGATCCCGATGTCCTTCGTCTTCTCCACCACGATCATGTAGAAAATGCAGAAGATGAGAAAGATCGCGACGATGCTGATCATGCCGAACAGGAACGTGACCAGCGCTGTCTCCTTCTCGACCGCGCCGAGCCAGACCTTGTTCGCCTCCTCCCACGTCTCGACCTCGACGGGGTGACCCGATGGATAGTCCGGCCGAAGCGTGATCGCCTCGACGATGCCCTCAATCTTTTTCTTCGTCTCGTACAGGTCCGCCCCCGGCTTCACCTTGATCTGGATGTCGCTCGCGCGCGCCGGCTCTCCCTCGTACGCTTCCATCCCAAGGTCCTTCTGGAGGACGTCGAACGGGACGTACACCGTGTTCGAGTCGTACTGCCAGATCTGCGTGCGGCTGTCGTCGACGATCCAGTACCGGTTGTCTGACCTGCTGGCAGGATCGAGCGAAACCTGATCCGCGGACACGCCCATCACCGTCAGCTTCGCCCACGACGTGTAGAGGATCGGCGGGCGGTCGATCTTGCCGGTCTTGTCCTTCTTGAGCCCCACCACGCCGATGCCCACGATCATGCCCGGCCACTTCCGCGCTCCCTCGCCGGCGATCGCTTCGTACGGCACATCGTCAAGCAGCTTGAACGACGGCTGGGTCGCGGGGAGCGGCTTGCCTTCGTCGATGTACGCCTGGTACTGGCGGTAGGTGGATTTGGGGAAGTCGTTGACCTTCCCCATCTCGTCGATGGGAATGCCAAGCACCTGCACGGCATCCGGGGCGGCCCGTTTGACGTCGCCATCGACGGCGATACTGAGCAGACCGTAGGTCCGAATCGTCGGCACCGCCGCTTCAACCTCCGGCAGGCCGCGGATGCCCGCCAGCACTTCCTCGTAATGCGGAAAACCCGTCAGCCGCCCTTTCACGATGACATCGCCCGACAGCCCGTGGAACGACTCGCGGAACATCCGCAGCCATCCGCCCATGACGCTGATGACGACGAGCACCATCGCGGTGCAGAGCATGACCGCGATGAGCGACACCCACGCGATGCGGCGCTTGCGGAGGTATTTGAGGATGAGGTGGAGTTTGTACATTTACGACGACCGCTTCGCGCGGATCACCTTTCGCAGGCCGAGTTCGATCACCTCGTTGATGCTGATCTTCATACGCTTGGCGTAGGCCTCCGCTTCGGACAGCAATTCGGGATTGATGAGGAGCGTCTTGCCGATCTCGCGGCCGCGCAATCCCGCGCGTTTCATTCGTTCCCATTCGGCGCGCTCCGCTTTCGTGAGCGGCCGGAATCGCGACGCGGGCAGAGGACGGTCGAACTCCTTTGTCGCCTCGGCCAGTTCGGCCGGCGTCATCGCGCCCCACGACTTTCTCGCAGCGTTGGCTTTCTTCATCATCTTCGCTTTCGACGGCGCAGACGCCGCTTTTCGGAATCTGTCAGATCGCGAGCGTGAATGATACGCGCCGCAGCCTCGCCCTTCTCAAGAGCGACTCGCTCGTGCCACTCCAACTGCTCAAATTCCTCGGCCTGAACGTCTTCAATGCGCACCCTCACGAAAATCACTTGAAGAAGCCGACCTGTTGTCGTGGCGCCCCATACCGCCCATTTCTCGTCTCCAGTTGCCTCAGGGTAGGGGCGGTTCGCACCTCGAGCGACGTACTCGGCTTCATCAGGCTCAACGTCATGCTTGCCGATATGTTCCACATTCCGCCAACTCCACAGAAAGATGATCTCTTCCATGCTCAGCCCTGCGGCTTCATCAGCGGAAACAGAATAACGTCTCTCAAACTCTCCATCCCCGTCAGCATCGTCATCAGCCGGTCCACGCCCAGCCCCATCCCCCCGGCCGGCGGCATGCCGTAGCGTAGGGCGTTGAGGAAGTCGTCATCCACCTTCTGCTGCTCCTCCTTGTCGCCGACCTGGCGGGCGAACTGCTGCGCCTGCACGTCGGGGTCGTTCAGCTCGGTGTAGCCGGGTGAGATCTCCTGGCCGTTGATCGCGAGCTCGTAGACGTCGGCAAAGAACGGGTCTTCCTTGCTGGGACGTGCCAGCGGGATGATGACCGAGGGGACGTGCGTGACGAACGTCGGGTCGATCAGGCGCGGCTCGATGAGCCTCTCGTACACTTCTACAAGCTGCTCGGCAGGCTCGAGAGCTTCGAGGCGTCGCGCGTAGTCCGCGCGGACTCGACTTCGGACCTCTTCGGGGAACCACTTCGCATATGCATCGAGGACAGCGTCATAGCTCTCCCGCGCGTCCTGGAGCTTTCTGGACTTGTCAAACTTCCAGCCCGTCCGCTCCTCCACCAGCGCATCCATCCGCACGCGCCGCCAAGGCCGTTCCAGATCGATTGTCTTCTCCTCTGCGCCCTCTGCGCCTCTGCGGTGAACAATCTTCAAGGTTCCGAACACCGCCTGCGCGACATGCGTGATCAACCCCTCCACCATATCCGCCATCGTCTCCCACGACCCGAACGCCTCGTACGCCTCCAGCATCGTGAACTCGGGGTTGTGGCGGGGGCTGATGCCCTCGTTGCGGAAGTTGCGGTTGATCTCGTAGACCTTGCGGAACCCGCCGACGAGCAGGCGCTTGAGGTACAGCTCGGGGGCGATGCGCATGTACAGCTTGATGTCCAGCGCGTTGTGGTGCGTGACGAACGGCCTCGCGTTGGCCCCGCCGTGCAGGACCTGCATCATCGGCGTCTCGACTTCGACGTAGCCCAGGCCGCTCATGTACTTGCGGATCTCCTCGACCACGCGCGTGCGCAGCCGCATGACGCGCATCACGTCGGGGTTGGCCCAGAGGTCGACGTAGCGCTGGCGGTAGCGGGCCTCGACGTCTTCCAGCCCGTGCCACTTCCCCGGCGGCGGCAATAGCGCCTTGGCGGCGAATGTCATCGATGTCGCCCAGACTGTCACTGCGCCGGTCTTGGTCGTGCCCAGCTTGCCGCTGACGACGATCTGATCGCCCAGGTCGATCAGCTCCCCCGCCGCCCAGCCGGTTTCGTCCAGCCGCTTCTTATCGAGCGCGACCTGAAGGTCGCCCGTCTCGTCGCGCAGCGTCAGGAACGCGAGCTTCCCGAACCGCTTGGCGAACATGACGCGCCCCGCGACCGTGACGCTCGGCCCGCCGTCCTGGCCCATCTCGGGCTTGTGGAGGGATTTGACGTCGGCCAGCGCCTGCACGCCCTCGGTGCGCTGCCCAAACGGGTCGACGCCCAGCTCGCGCAGCTTCTGCAACTTTTGCCGACGTTCCTGCTCGTAAGTATTGGCGGGTGCTTCTTCCATGTTGTCCGGGTCGAAAGTTTGACGATGATAGTTGGAGTGACGGAAATTGCGAGCCGCCTCGAAGCAAGCCGAAGAGAAGTGAGCCGCAGATGAACGCAGATGAACGCAGATCAGAGAACTCCGATTTGAGTCTTATCCGCGTTCATCCGCGTTCATCTGCGGCTATTCTCCTCTTCCTCTTCTGCGGCCTGGTCCTTCTGCTGACGAACGACATCGCCTCCGCCGGTGCGCTGCGCACGTTGCGCAGCGCGCACTACAACGTCCACACGGACATCGAGCAGTCCCTCGCCGAAGAGATGGGCCGGCGGCTTGACGCGATGTACGACGAGTACGCCCGTCGGCTGGACCAGTTCAGAATCTCCAACCCGGACCAGAAGTTCGAGGTCTACCTCTTTGCCAAACGCGACGACTACATGCGCCTCACGCAGAACCGCTTCCCCAACACGGCCGGCATCTTCATGCCCGGCCGCAACCTCCTGGCCGCGTTCCTCGAAGGCCAGGGCCGCGACGGCCTCCGCCGCACGCTCCAGCACGAGGCGTTTCACCAGTTCGTCTTCACCGCCATCAGCCCGGACATGCCCATCTGGCTGAATGAGGGGATGGCGCAGTACTTCGAGGAAGGCGTCTGGACGGGCAACAGCTTCATGATCGGCCAGGTCTCGCCGCGGCGCGTGCGGCAGCTGCAGCACGACATGACGAACAAGCAGATCGTCCCCTTCCGCACCATGCTCACGATGACCGACGAGCAGTGGGCCACCAACCTCACCGGCAGCGCCGAGCGCGGCGCGACGCAGTACAACCAGGTGTGGGCGATGGTTCACTTCCTCGTCCACGGCGCCAACGGCAGCGACAAGTACCGCCCGCGCCTCATCAACATGCTCAAGCTGATCCACGAGGGCAAACCGTCGACCGATGCGTTCGTCGAGGCGTTCTCGCGCAACGTCGACGGCTTCCAGGCGCGTTTCGAAGAGTGGGCTGGGAAGCTCGCCGCGACGCCCGAGGCCACGATGATCGAGCGGCAGGACGTGCTGGCCGACCTGCTCGCGGAGTCGTCGCGCCGGGGGCAAACCTACGGCGACGTGCGCTCGTTCCGCGAGGAGGTGATCGCCAGCAACGCGCGCATCCGCTACACGAAGGGCCAGATCAAGTGGGAGACGTCGCCGGACGCGCGGGTGTACTTCTCCGACCTGGAAAACCGCGTCTTCGACAACAGCGAGCTGTACTTCGAGAACCGCAACACCGCGCCGCTGCCCGACATCGTGTTGCGCGCGGGCAAGCTGCGCTTGCGGACGCGCTTCTACTCGACAGAGGGGCGCACCGAGCACGAAGTCCTCTGCGAGCCACCGAGCCGGTAGGATCGCGTGGCGAACCACCTTGTCGAGTTGTCATCTTGAGAACGTGCCTGAGAGGTCTTGATTCGTGGCTTGGG
>JBAUGM010000092.1:0-2797 GCA_049679725.1 Tepidisphaeraceae bacterium | reverse complement strand
CCCGAGTACGTGGGAGAGGGAGCATGGACCTCGTAGCGCATGAGTTACTTTGTGTCCGTCGCTGCCGTCGCGTCCTTCGCGCGGTCGAGGGTTTCCCTGGCCGTCATCACCTGCTGGCGGAACTCCGCCAGCCGCGCCGGGCGGAACGTGGCAGCGGCGCTGAGCACCTGGCCGCTGGGCATGAGCACCTGCGTCGCGCGCACGGTCATCACGCGCCCGCCGTTGCTCGTGTGGTTGGCGAACTCCAGGTCGCCGCGCGTCTTGAACTGGCCTTGGACGTTCGACAGGGGGCTGGCGGCGAGGTCGAGCTTGACGAGCGTTTCCAGCGCCGCGGCCAACGCGTCGATCTCGTCGTAGTCGACGTATGTCAGCGCCCGCGCACCGTCCTCGCCGCGCGTCTCCACCGAGACGGCCAGCCCGCGCTCCTTCGCTTGTCCCATGGTGTCAGCGATCTGGACGGCCGTCAGGCGCACGACGGCCCCATCGTCCGCCTGGAGCTCGCCGACGTCGGTGTAACCCTTGATCAGGACGATCCCCCGCTGCGCCGCCAGCCCCTCCAGCCGCGTCTGCGGGGGCAGGGGGCCGAAGAAGGGCATCGCCGCCTCCGCGCCCGGAGGCGGGGCCGTCGGCTCCGCCTGCCCCATGCCGCGCACGCTCAGAAGGCCGATGCACAACCCGCCAAGGACGATCGTCGCCGCCAAGCCACGCCTGATCATGTTCGCTCCCGTTCGAAAAGAAGATTCTCAACGGCCAGCCGTCCGTATCCATCCAGATGGGGCCACACTAATCTCCGTTTGGCATAATTCCGCGACAAGCGCGAAGTTTTCGACTGTCGGAAGGGCGGGCGAAACTGGCGAGATCCAACCACCCCTGCCGGTCGTTTCGACGGGTCGGTCGTTTTCACCGCGTCGTTCGCCGGTTACATTTCACGCGCGACCAGTCGTTATGGGAGGAATGCTCGCGTGAAACGAACGTCATTACGTGCCGGCCTGATCGTGTTGGCGATGGCCGTCGCGGGAAGTGCCATCGCCCTGGCGGCGCCGGCGCCCGCGAAAAAGCCCGCGTCGATCGTCACCATCAAGAAGCAGGACGGAACCACCGTCCGCGGCCAACTCGTTTCGGCGGAGCCCGGGCAACTCGTCGTCAAAGCTCCCGGCGCGGCGGGCGAGACCGTCAACGTTCGCTGGTCGCAAATCGCGCGCGTCAGCAACGGGCTCACGCAGGAGCAGGCGGCCGAGCAATTCAGAACGCTGCACAAGGACGAACTCTGCGCAGACTGCCACGGCGAGCAGGGCCTGCGCTGCAAGGACTGTCACGGCACCGCGTTCGACCAGTCCAAGCTCGTCGACTGCACGGACTGCGGCGGCGCCGGAATGTTTTTCTGCCCCAACAAGAAGTGCGACGACGGCCAGATCGATTGCCCCGCGCCGTGCATCAAGCTGTCCGAGGGACGATGGACCGTGAAGGATGGCAAGCGCATTCGCACGATGGGCCGCGGCGGATGGGTGAGCGACGGTCACCTCGGCGAACTGTTCGATACCAAAGGCGGCGCCCTGACGTCGCTGGGCAAGTGCCCGGCTTGCCAGGGCACGACGAAGGTTGATTGCCCCGACTGCGACGGCATGGCCTACAAGATCTGCGGAACGTGCTATTTCGAAGGCAAGGTCGGTCCGCCGTGCCCGACGTGCGAAGGCGGTAAGACGCCGTGCCCCACGTGCAGCTCGACGGGATTGAAGAAGGCGGCTTGACGACCTTGCCCCTCGCCAGCCCGCCAACGACGTCCGTCGCCGCGATGCCGCCAGACATACGGACATTGTCATCCCGAGCGGGAGCGGTAGCGATCCGAGGGATCTCGTGGTCGAACGGCACGGCAAGGCAACCGCGGTTGCGTTCTCATCCGTCGCGTGTGCGTCCAGTTCGATTGATTCACTAACCCCCGTTTGTGACAATTTTGACACCCGCGCGGAATTTTCCGCGAGGGTGGCCGTTCCTGCAGTTGTTGGGGGACATCGCGGCG
Source organism: Tepidisphaeraceae bacterium (assembly GCA_049679725.1). Lineage (GTDB taxonomy): Bacteria > Planctomycetota > Phycisphaerae > Tepidisphaerales > Tepidisphaeraceae > DASYWJ01. Next base: position 780 of record JBAUGM010000092.1, on the reverse strand, counting down.
CGCCAGCAAGCAGCGAAGAGAGGATCGTCCCATGACCCGCCCCACATTTGCGCTCCAGCCGCTCGAATCGCGTCGTCTGCTGTCGGCCAGTGCGGTGGAACTCCACGATTGTCCCGAGGCGACCGAGGCCCGGGAGGAATTGCATGAAGTCGCCGTACAGTTCCACCAGGACCGTCGGGAAGGGCGTGCGGCGTTGAAGGAGATCCGCGCCGAGATTGGCGAGGAGCTGAGGAAGCTCTACGCCGAGAAGGGCGACGAGATCCGCGAGGCGATCGCGCCGCTGCGCGAGGAACTGGCCGAGGCGATCAAGTCGCAGGTCCAAGAGCGCCGTGCGGTGCTGCAAGATCTGCACGAGGTTCGCGAGAAGTGGGCCCCGATCATCGCCCAGGACGTCAAAGCCGTCCTCAAGGCCAGGGCCGAGGGCGACGAGGAGGCGCTGGCCGAGGCGACGGAGAAGATCATCGCCGACCGCAACGCGCTCAAGGCCGAGCTGCTGCCGATCAAGCAGCAACTGGAAGAGGTGATGAAGGAGACGCGGCTGGCGATCTCCGAAGCGCGCACGGCCATCGAGGACAAGCTCGCGGAGTTCAGCGACACGCTCAAAGACCTGCTCGACGAGCTGCGGACCAAGGCGAAGGAGATCGAGACGACGCTCATCGCCGATCACAACGCGGTCGTCGCCGCCCAGCAGAACCTCCGCGAGGCGATCGCCCAGTGCCGGGAAGAGCACGCGGGCGAACCCGCGATCGGGTGATTCGAAACGACTCGCGTTCTTCATGT
>JBAUGM010000091.1:0-14138 GCA_049679725.1 Tepidisphaeraceae bacterium | reverse complement strand
CGTGTCACGTGTTCGTCCGCGAAGCCGCAAGCGACGTTCCTGCGCGGTCGCGCGCGAGCCCGCTCGTCGCGCCGCGCGTTTCCCTGTAGGATTCCCGTCCCATGTTGGAGCTGACCCATGCCTGACGCGTCCGTGATGGAAAAGATCGTCTCCCTCTGCAAGCGCCGCGGCTTCGTCTACCCCGCCAGCGAAATCTACGGCGGCATCCGCGGCTTCTGGGACTACGGGCCGCTCGGCGTGCTCCTGAAGAACAACATCCGCGACTGGTGGTGGCGGAACATGGTGGAGGTGCCGCCGGTCGGACCGGACGGCCACCCCGTCGACATGGTCGGCATCGACACCTCGATCATCCAGCATCCGAAAACGTGGGAGGCGAGCGGGCACGTCGCGGGGTTCAATGATCCCATGGTCGATGACCTCGGTGTCACCCGCTATAGAGCGGATCATCTGTACGGGTTAGTGCCAACCATCGATGACAAGATTCACGTCGAGGTTGAAGCCGCGTTTAAACAGCCGCTGCCGTTTCCGCCGCCCATTGCGACCTGCGTTGCATCTTCTCCGGGAGAGGCCGCCGAGATCTTCGAGAGCAAGCGGGTGCAGAAGTTGTTCGGGATCAAGGGATTGACTAGGCTCGAGGACTATGAGGGTGATCCGGTCTTCGCTGTGTCGATCCGGGGAACCGAGCAGAATGCCAGCGTCTTGTGCCTGTACGGTCAAGCATTCACCGGTCGCTATCACCTCATCCCGTCTCCTACAACGGGCGAGGTTGGAAAGCTCACGGAGCCGCGTCCGTTCAACTTGATGCTTGACACGTATCCAGGGCCGATCCGCGATGAAGCGAACAAGGCGTACCTCCGCCCGGAGACCGCCCAGGGCATCTTCCTCAACTTCAAGAACGTCGTGGACACCACGCGCGTGAAGGTCCCGTTCGGCGTTGCGCAGATCGGCAAGAGCTTCCGTAACGAGGTCACGCCGCGCAACTTCATCTTCCGCAGCCGCGAGTTCGAGCAGATGGAGATGGAGTGGTTCTGCCACCCCGACGAGGCGCGCACGTGGTACGAGTTCTGGAAGGCCGAGCGGCTCAAGTGGTGGCTGTCGCTCGGCGTGAAGCAATCGAACCTACAGATGCGCGACCACGCGCCCGACGAGCTCTCGCACTACTCGAAGATGACCGTCGATATCGAGTATCTCTACCCCTTCACCGCCCCCGATTTCGGCGAGCTCGAAGGCATCGCCCACCGCGGCTGCTTCGACCTCACGCAGCACCAGCAGCACTCCGGCCAGAAGCTCGACTACTTCGACCAGGACCTGCAGGTGAAGCTGAAGGAGCAGGGCGTCAGCCCCGACGAGATCAAGGCGAGAAGCCGCTACATCCCCAACGTCATCGAGCCCGCCAGCGGCCTGACGCGCGCGGTCCTCGTCCTCCTGTGCGAAGGCTATCGCCACCAGCCGGGCCGGCAGGGCACGGAAGAGTACTTGTCGTTCAAGCCGCGCTTCGCGCCCGTGAAGCTCGGCATCTTCCCGCTCGTGAACAAGGAGGGGATGCCGGAGGTCGCGGAGAAGCTCTACCTCGACCTGCGGCAGCATTTCACCTGTGAGTACGACCCAAAGCAGTCGATCGGCAAGCGCTACGCCCGCATGGACGAGATCGGCACGCCGTTCTGCGTCACGATCGACGGGCAGACGCTGGCGGACCAGACCGTCACCGTCCGCGAGCGCGACACGATGGCGCAGCAGCGCATCTCGATCGACCAGGTGCGCGCGTACGTGCAGGAGCGGCTATCGGGGTAGCGCGGCAAGTCGTCGGAGTGCATGCCAACGCGTCATCCTGAGGTACTCCGAAGGATCTCCCGCGTTCGTGCGCCAGGGATCCTTCGGAGTACCTCAGGATGACAGGGCCCACCGCGCGCATCGACTTCCGGGAACGCGTCGTCATCCCCCTCGCGCTGTCGGCCGTCACAGTGTTCCTGTTCCTGCCGACGATCGGCTTCGAGTACGTTCAGTACGATGACCCGCACTACGCCTACGGCATCGCCGAGCTGGAGCAGGGGATCAATGCCCGAACACTGCGCTGGGCACTGACGAATACGATCGGCACGTACTGGCACCCGGTCGCCAGCCTGTTTCAACTGTTCGCCGCGAACGTCGTCGGCCTCGATCCGGGCCCACAGCATTTGGTCAGTGCGCTGCTCCACGCCGTCACCGCGGGCGCACTGTACTACGTCCTTCGATTGTCGGGGCTGGCGGTGGGGCTGGCGTTCGCCGGAGCGGCGCTGTGGGCGTGGCATCCGATGCGCGTCGAAGACGTCGCGTGGGTCACGGCGCGGCCGGACATCCTCCTCGCGCTGCTGTGCGTGCTGACGCTCGGCGCCTACACGGCATACGCCCGCAGGCCGTGCGCGTGGCGCTATGCCGCCGTTGCCCTCTGTTTCGCGCTGGCGATGCTGACGAAGCCCGCGGTGCCGGCACTTCCGGTCGGGCTGTTCTTGTTCGACCTGTGGCCGCTGGGGCGGATGGGACGCACATGGGGGGAATCGAGATGGCGGGGCGTCGCCCGGCTTGCATGGGAAAAGGTTCCACTGCTGTTGCTCGGGGGGGTCGTAGCGGTCGTCGCCATGCGCCCGACCGCGGGCGTCGTGTCAAACCTGCGCCCCACGCTTGGGCCCATCGAACGGATCCTGGCGATCGCGGCCGGGTGCGCGTGGTCGGTGCTCAAGACGTTCGTGCCGACCGACCTCGCCGTGCTCTACCCGTGGTCGGGGGCGTGGCCGCGCGGGGCGAGCATCCTGGCGTTGATCCTGCTGCTTGCGGCAACGGCATGCGTGCTGTGGTCACGACGCTTGCCGCTCATTACCGCATGGGGCTGGTCCGCCGTGATGCTGATGCCCGTGCTGGCTGCGAGCGGGCAGCGCGCCTCGTGGGTCGCCGACCGCTACACGTCCATCCCGCACATGGTCTTCTTCGTCGGCCTCCTGGCGGCGTTCTCCACCCGGCAGGAGCGTGGGGAACCTGTTCACGATGCGCCCCGGCTCGTGCTGCGGTTTGCGTCCGGCGCTGCCGTCATCTTCGCGCTGCTCTCATTGCTTCAGGTTCAGCACTGGCGGAACTCCGAATCCCTGTTTACCCACGCGCTGGCCGTCACGCGCGACAACCCCATCGTCCACTACAATTTCGGTGTTGCCCTCCAGGAACAGGGCCGCACGCGCGAGGCCATCGAGCAGTACACGGCCGCGCTCCGCGTGAAGCCGGATTACCTCGACGCCCGCGTCAACCTCGGCGCCGCGCTCGAAGTGCTCGGCGATCGCGCCGGCGCGGAGCGGCAGTACCGCAACGCCCTGAGGCTGGCCCCCGACGACCCCGATGCACGGGCCAACCTCGACGCGCTGCGTGCCGGTGGATCAACGCTACCCGCAACGACGCGATCGGCACGGCCATGACGTAGGATGCGGGGAAGAACGCGCGCGATTCACGATCCGATGCATACGACGAGCAACCCACTCAACCTCGACATGTCCGCCTCCGCACCGGGCATGCGGCATCGCGTGGTGATTCCAGCCGTGCTGGCGACGATCACGATCCTGATTTACCTGCCCACGCTGGGCTACGACTTCGTCAACTACGACGACCCTGTTTTCATCAGCGACAACCCCCAGGTTCGCGCCGGCCTCACGCGCGAGGGGTTCATCTGGGCGTTTAAGATTAACGGCCTCAGTCAGTGGCATCCGCTCGTGTGGCTGTCGCATATGCTCGATTGCGAGTTATTCGGCCTGGACCCAGGCGGACCCCATGCGGTGAACGTCCTGATACACACCGCCGCCACGTTGCTTCTCTACCTCTTCTTGCTCAAGACGACCGCGGCTCCGTGGCGGAGCGCGATGGCCGCGGCGCTGTTCGGCTGGCACCCGACGCGCGTCGAATCGGTCGCTTGGGTCTGCGAGCGCCGGGATGTGCTGTGCGCCCTGTTCGTCTTCGTGACCCTCTTGGCTTACGTGCGGTACGTGAGACGCCCCGGCGTCGCGAGGTACGGTCTCGTTGCCGCGGCGTACTCGCTCGCCCTCGCATCGAAGCCGATGGCGGCGACGCTGCCGGGGTTGATGCTGCTACTTGATTATTGGCCGCTCGGGCGGTTCACCCCGAAGCGACCGCAGGATTGGCGAGCTCTCCTGTTCCTCGTCCTTGAGAAGCTTCCGCTGCTGCTCATGGCGATCGGCGCAGCGTGGCTGTCGTTCCTCTGCCAAATCGCCGCCAAGACCGTGGTCGCGTCGCTCGCTGACCTGCCGATGGGGCCGCGGCTGGCCAACGCGGCCGTCTCCTGCGTCAGGTACTTGCGCATGGCCGTCCTACCGACACACCTGGCCGTCTTTTACCCGCGCGAAACCTGGCAGGCGTGGCAGGTGGCCACGTGCGTCGGCATCCTGCTCGCCGTGACGACGGCCGTCGTCTACTCGCGCAAGGGGTATGCGATCATGGGGTGGTTCTGGTTCCTCGCCTCGCTCGTGCCGGTGATCGGCATCCTGCAGGTGGGGGATCAGGCCTTGGCCGACCGATACACGTACCTGCCGCTGGTCGGGATCTTCGTGCTGCTCGTCTGGTCGATCGCCGAGGCGGCGGGGCGGGCCCGGCGGGGCCTTGTTGTGGGTGCCTCGGCGATCGCGCTCACCGCCTACGCCTGCGCCTCGGCCATACAGGTCACCCACTGGCAGAACTCCGTGACGCTCTTCACCCACGTCCTCGACGTGAACGAGCGAAACTACCTCGCCCACTACAATCTCGGCGTCGCGCTGGCCGAGCGAGGACGGCTCACGGAGGCGGCCGAGCACTATGCCCGCTCGGCGGCGCTGTCGCCGAATTACCTGGGCCCCCGCATCAACCTGGGCATCGTCGCCGAGCAACTGGGGGACTACGCGCTGGCGGAACGTCAATTGAACGTGGCGCTGAGCCTGGGGCCAACTAATCGGGCCGCACGCTTCGCGATGGCACGCCTCCGCGCCCAGCAGGGCCGTCATGCGGAAGCCGTCGCGCTATACGAGCAGCTCACGCGCGAGTACCCCGTTGACCTCGACGCGCACGTGAACCTCGGAGCTTCGCTGGAAATGCTGGGGGAGCGCGCCCGCGCGGAATCGGCGTACCGCACGGCGCTGCGGATCAACCCGAACGATCCGGATGCCCGGGCAAATCTGGAATCGCTGCTGGCGGGGGGGTCACATCCGAAGGACGGCTCCGAACCCCCTCCCGCGAGCACGCCTTGAAATTCGACGAAGCCTTCACGCGTTTAACCGGCGTCGCCAGACGCCGTCCTCTTCTTATGACGTTCAAGTGCGAGACGGCGTCTGGCGACGCCGGCGGGAGGCGCCTCAGCGCGGACACGCCTCGCTTGCCATCCGCACCGCCGCCGGGGACTATGCTGCCAACGCAATCCCGTCGGCGCGCATAGTACCAGAAGAAAAATAGTGTCGAACCAACTGGACATCCTCGCCCTGGAGCCGTTCTACGGCGGCGCCCGGCGGCAGATGCTGGAAACCTGCATCCGCTGCAGCCGTCATCGCTGGACGCTCCTCAAACTCCCACCGCGCCGCATCGAGCGACGGTTGACCGCGGCCGCGCACTGGTTCGCCGAGCAGCTCTCGCGGCACTGGGTCGGGCGGATGGATCTGCTCTTCACCAGCGAGGCGCTGAACCTCGCGGATTTCTACCGCCTCATGCCGCAGCTCGTGCGCAAGCCGTCGGTCGTTTACTTCCACAGCAACCAGCTCCCGGACGTCAAAGCACACGAAGAAACCCCGCTGGACATGGTGAACCTCAACACCGCCCAGGCCGCCAGTGAAATCTGGTTCAACTCGCTGTTTCACCTGCGGCTGTTCCTGAATCGGGCGTCGACACTGGTCCGTCGTCACGACGAGCTGTCCGGTCGCAACCCGATGCCGGAATTGACGGGCAAGACGCAGCTCATGCTCCCGCCGGTCGATTTCAGCGCCGTGCACGAGCTGTCGCTGGGCGACACGATCATCCGCAACAAGCGGCGGATCTTCGTCGAGACCCGCGACGCCAACATGAAGCTGCTCAACGCGGCCCTGGCGACGCTCACCCGGCGCAAGGAAAAATTCGAGCTGATCACCGTCGGCCCGGTCGAGGAACTGGACGAACAGTTTCCGCGCAACACCCTGCCGGAAAACGACGAGAAAGCCCACGTCCAAGCGATGATGACCTGCGGCGTGTTTATCAGCACCCGGGTCGACGCGCCCGCCGACGCCCACGCCGTCCGCGCCTTGGCGGCCGGCTGCTGGCCGATCGTGCCGGACGCCGGCGTGTATCCCGAGCTGATCCCGGACATGCTGCACAGCTCGTGCCTCTACGACGGCTCCGCGAGCGTGCTGGCGAGCCGGTTGCAGGACATCTGGCACCTGGAGCCGCCGGACGGGTACGACGAGCAACTCGCGCACATCCTGCACCGATTCGATCCCGTGGCCGCGTGTCGCGCGATCGACCAGCGCGTCGAAGAACTCGCCGCCGGCAAGCCCAGCGGGAACGGCCTGCGCGAAGCCAAGTAGCATGGGCGTCTCGCCCATGGTGCGTGTACTCACGCACAGCGCGCGCAGCCTGATTCAGCAATCGCGGAGCGCGCTTCGCGATTTCATTCACGGCTGCGCCGCGAGCGTGTGGGTACTCACACCATGGGCGAGACGCCCATGCTACTTGCCGCCCCCCTACGTCCCATAATCGGTGTTATGTTAAGCTCAGTGCCTGGCTACGGGTGAGACTCTGGGGGTCTTGGGTCAGTGGCGGAATCGATGCCGTCTGAGCCGTCAAACAAGCCCGCCGGCACCACAGTTGATCCTTTCCTAAGCCGCGACGGTTGTGATATACGAGGCGGCGATCGATCTCTTCTGGAGGGTTTTCATGCCGCGATTTTGGGGGGCATCCCTCATCGTCCTCGCCTTGTCGGCCACCACCAGCGCGGCCACTCAGCACGCCTATTTTGTCGGTAACAGCCTGACGAACGACGCGAGCCCGAATCGCATGAGGACGCTCGCGCTGCAGAGCGGGAACACCCTCGTGTACGGGTGGCATCGTGACAACGGCGCGAGCCTTCACGACTCCTGGTCGGCACCCAATAACGCGGATCAGACGCAGTCGCCCTACGGCAAGTACAACAACGCGCTGCCGAACTACACATGGGACGCGCTCGTGCTTCAGCCGTACTACGACCAGCTCAGCGGCGCCCAGAGCGTGTTCGATCGCATCGACGATTTTGTCGATCTCGCCCGCTCGCGGCCCGACAACGCGAGCACGAAGCTGTTCATTTACCAGGGCTACGCGGCAGCCGGTGCGCCGGGTTCGGACTACGCCGCCCTTTGGTCGCAGACGTACGACGGCACGGGCACGACGGCGAACAGCGCATTCGCGCCAACGCGTTTCCCGGGTTCACGCACGTTTCTCAACTTTACGTGGACGAGCTGCACGGCAACACGATCGGCCGGTACGCGGCCGGGCTGACGATGACCGCCGTCCTGTACGGGATCGACCCCGCTCGCTGCCGGTGACGGACGTGTACGACGCGAACGGCCTGGTGCTGACGCAGGCGCAGGCGGACGTGGTCCAGGACGCGGTGTGGGACGTGCTGGCGAGCGACACCTACGGGTTCGTCATCGTACCCGAGCCCTCCGCGCTTACTTGCGCGGCGACGCTGTTGATGCTCTCCCTCGGCCGACGGCGTCGCGCTCGCTCTTACACCTCTCCCGGCCTGCGTTGAGCGCAGTCGAAACGTACTCCGGGAGAGGCTGGGTGAGGGTGATGTTTGACGTTCGAGAGGCGATCCGCCGTCAACATCAACTGCGAAGCCCAACCACTGCCACAGGACCGCCAAACCCCGCCGCGATCGCGAGGCTTTTTCTGATCGGGCGGCTTACCGCATCGCGCGCGATGCGCACGTGCGTCGCCGGCAACGGCTCGGGCGTGCGGACGTTCGGCGGGACGACGCCGCGCGCGTGGGACAAGCAATTCAGCACGATCGACACGAGCCCGGCGGCGCCCAGGCTGTGGCCGAGCGCGCCCTTGTGCGAGATGAGATTGGGCTCGCCGGCAATCGTCTCGTCGATGGCGCGGAGTTCGATCGGATCGTTGATGACCGTACCTGTGCCGTGCGCGTGCACCAGGTCGATGGGTTGGTTGTCCGCCACGCGAGCGAGCAGCCGGCGGAGCAGTTTTGCCTCCGGATCACCGCCAGTCAGGTGGGTTGCGTCGCCGCCCATGCCGAAACGATCGACGCGGGCGTAGATCCGCTCGTGCGGCCGGGTTTCCGCACCCTCCAGGCACACCGCGGCGGCGGCTTCGCTCATGAGGAAGCCATCACGATTTGCGTCGAACGGGCGGCAACCGATGCCTTCCTTCGGCAGCACACCCAGCCGCTGGAAGCTCCCGATGAACAGCGGATGCACGGACGCCTCCGCGGCCACCACGAGCACGCGCTCGGCCTCGCCCGATTGGATCATCATGCCCGCGCGGATCAGCGCGTGCAGCCCGCTGGAGCACGCGGCCGAGAGCGTCAGGCTCGGCCCGTCCAATAACGGCAATCCTTCCCGAACCGCCGCGGCGACGGACGCAAGTCCGAAATCCGCACATGACACCCCCGCCAAATCATATGTCGATTGCGAAATATGTTGCGGCGGGGCGGTCAACCATCCTTCGACCGCGCCTTTGCTCGTGCCAACGACGAGCGCCGCGCCGGCGCGATCATCCGAGGGCCATCGCGCATCGCCAACGGCTTCCCGCGCCGCGGCGAGGGCCAGCGTGTTCACGCGCGTCGGCGACGTCGCGTCGAGCACCGTCCGCGCGTGCTGCGTGATGTAACGACCTTCGAGCAGCGCGCGCCACGTCGCATCGGCTCCCGTGGCCAACGGAGAGACGAGTCCGATTCCCGTGATGATGGGGATGCGCGACATCGACAACCAGGCTGAGCGACATCTGACACGTCGCGCGCGGGTCTCGTATCGCCCCTGTCATCCTGAGGTACTCCGAAGGATCTCGCCTCGAACGGGAGGGCCTCCTCGCTCCAGCTAGATCCTTCGGAGTACCTCAGGATGACGTGGGTCGACGTTATGCGCGACGCACGATCCTGCGCGTATCACGCGCACCTCACGGCCTCGCAGCCGTGGCAGCAAAGGATTATGGGGGGAATTTCAGGCGGATGCTACGGCATGCGAGCGGAGCGATCAGTCCCCCGCCGCTTTGCGGGCGAGTTCGGCAAACCACTCGGCCGCCTTCGGAAAGCCTGCCCGGCTCGCGCGGTTCGCGGCGGCCACCATCCATTCCAGCTTGCCCGGGTCGTGGGCGAGCAGCTTCTCAGCGAGGAGCATAGCCTGTTTGTCGTCCGTGGCGTTTGCGAGCGTGGCGTCGAGCTTCATCTTCTCGAGCATGCCGAGGTCTTTTCCGCCATCGGCTTTGCGTTTGAGGGCGATCTCTCGGAGTTCTCTATGTGCAGCGACGTTTTCCGGGGTGATGAGCAATCCCTGGAGGTACATCTCGATCGCGTACTCGTAGTTGCCCGTGTCGGCCACGTCTCGACCTCGGCTGAAGAAGACCTTTGCCTTCCTCTCGTTGGCTTCGTCGTCACCACCGTCGTCGCCGCCGCTGGAACACGCGGCTGGGATTCGCATGACCGTTGATCATACCGAGACGGCCGGCGGGGCGGACGTGACTTCACGCTCGTATAGGATCGGAATCCGGTGCTTCCCCGTGTGCGAGACGCTGCTCAGCCGCGGCTGCTCGCTCGTCGGCTCGACTCCCCCGCCATCGTAGGCGCGCCACGACAATCCCAGGTCCATCACCATCTGGTGGTCCTGCTCGGGCTTGCGGCCGTAGGTCGTGAGGTAGTTGCCGATCATCGTGCTGTCGGCGCCGGCGAAGAAGATCCAGCTCTGCACATCGCGCAGCACCTTGCGGCCGAGAGCGTCAGGCTTGGCCCGTCCAATAACGGCACTCCTTCCCGAACCGCCGCGGCGACGGACGCAAGTCCGAAATTCGAACACGACGCCCCCGCCAGAACATATGGCGATTGTGCAATATGTGATGGCGGGGCGGTCAACCATCCTTCGACCGCGCCCTTGCTCGTCCCGACGACGAGCGCCGCGCCACTCCGCTCGTCCAACGGCCAGCGCGCATCGTCGACCGCTTCCCGCACCGCGGCGAGGGCCAGCGTGTGCACGCGCGTCGGCGATGTCGCGTCGAGCACCGTCCGCGCGTGCTGAGTGATAAAACGACCTTCGAGCAGCGCGCGCCACGTCGCATCGGCTCCCGTGGCCAACGGAGAGACGAGTCCGATTCCCGTGATGATGGGGATGCGCGACATCGACTACCAGAACGAATCGCTTTCGGAGCATCGCGCACGCCCGCCGGGTCACCTTGTCATCCTGAGGTACTCCGAAGGATCTAGCCGAGGATGAGGACCCTCTCGTTGGGCGCTAGATCCTTCGGAGTACCTCAGGATGACGTGGCTGGACGTGCTGCACGACGCACGATCCTGCGCGTACTGCGAAACCCATGGCCTCGCGGCCGTGGCTGCAAAGGATTATGGGGGAACCTCACGCGGATGCTACAGGATCCAGCGGAGTGATCAGTCCCCCGCCGCTTTGCGGGCGAGTTCTGCGAACCACTCGGCCGCCTTCGGAAAGCCTGCCCGGCTCGCGCGGTTCGCGGCGGCCACCATCCATTCCAGCTTCCACGGGTCGTAGGCGAGCAGCTTCTCAGCGAGGAGCATCGCCTGTTTGTCGTCCGTGGCGTTTGCGAGCGTGGCGTCGAGCTTCATCTTCTCGAACATGCCGAGGGCTTTTCCGCCATCGGCTTTGCGTTTGAGGACGATCTCTCGGAGTTCTTTATGGGCAGCGACGTTTTCCGGGGTGATGAGCAATCCCTGGAGGTACATCTCGATCGCGTCTCGTAGTTGCCCGTGTCGGCCACGTCTCGACCTCGGCTGAAGAAGACCTTTGCCTTCCTCTCATTGGCTTCGTCGTCACCACCGTCGTCGCCGCCGCTGGAACACGCGGCTGGGATTCGCATGACTGTGATCATACCGAGACGGCCGGCGGGGCGGACGTCACTTCACGCTCGTATAGGATCGGAATCCGGTGCTTCCCCGTGTGCGAGACGCTGCTCAGCCGCGGCTGATCGCTCGTCGGCTCGACCCCCCCGCCGTCGTAGGCGCGCCACGACAATCCCAGGTCCATCACCATCTGGTGGTCCTGCTCGGGCTTGCGGCCGTACGTCGTGAGGTAGTTGCCGATCATCGTGCTGTCGGCGCCGGCGAAGAAGATCCAGCTTTGCACGTCGCGCAGCACCTTCTCGCGCCCGCCGGCGACTTTCAACTCGGCACTCGGCAGGACGAAGCGGCAGATGCTGATGATCTTCAAACACTCCATCGGCGGAAGCATCGGTTGCCCCGCCAGCGGCGTGCCGTGGATGGCGTTGAGGAAGTTGAGCGGCATCACGTCCACGCCCAGCTCGCGCAGCGTGAACATCATGTCGAGGCGATCTTCCCAGACCTCGCCCATGCCGAAGATGCCGCCGCTGCAGAGGGACAGGCCGGCTTCCTTGGCGACCTTCAGCGTGTTGATACGCTCGGCGAACGGGTGCGTGGAGACGATGTTCGGGTAATGCCGCTCGCTCGTCTCGATGTTGTGGTTGATGCGGCGGATGCCGCAATCGTAGAGGAACTTGGCGGTTTCGGGCGTCAGCGCGCCGAGCGTCGCACAGGCGCGCGTCTTGCCTTCCTTCGCGATCTTCGACATCAGCGGCTGGAGCCAGTCTTCCAGCTCGCGCCGCGTGGGGCCGCGACCGGAGTTGACGATGCCGAAGCTATCGGCGCCGACTTCCGCGGCGTGAGCGGCACTCTCCAGCACTTGCTCGTCCGTCAGTTGGCTCTGCTCGCCCACGGCGGTGTCGTAGTGCTCGGACTGCGCGCAGAACTTGCAGTCCTCACTGCACCCCCCCACCTTGGCGGCGACGATGGCGCAGAACTTCACGTCGCGCCCGGCGAAGCGGATGCGGATCTTGTTGGCCCAGTAGAACAGGTCGTAAACGTCGTCACCGCCCACGGTGGTGAGGTACGCGGCGTCGTTCCGATCGAGCAGTTCCCCAGCGAGCACGCGCTCGGCAAGGCGTGCGATACGAGCTTGCACCAGCAGATCCCTCCGGGAAGTCCCCGTGTCAGGAGGGGCGAACCTTGTGTTCGCCCGACTCACTCGCGAAACAACGAGGGCGAACACAAGGCTCGCCCCTACAAACAACCGCGCGATCCTCGCGTAATTACCGCCCCTGCGTCACGAACGCGTCCGCCAGCGGGCGGACCGTGCGCGGCTCGAGTCGGCGCGAGCCGGGGTCGTAGGTGAAGACGGCGAGGTTGCCCGTGCGGTTGTCGAGGATGTAGACGCCGTCTCCTCCGCTCTGCACGCGGGCGGTGACAACGGAGTAACCCGCTCCCGTCACCGACAGCTCGGCCGACGCCTTGGGCGGGACGAGGCAGTTGGCGACGATCAGCACCAGGGCCGTCAGCGACAGGATTCCGATGCCGTAGGTTTTGCTGTCCATGGTACGCCTCGTAGTGGGCATTCTGTTTGTTCGTTCGTTCGCTTGTTCGTTTGTGAAGGGCCCGGGGCTTCCGCCACCGGCTATCAGGAAGCGTCGGTGTCAGTTGCCCGTGCGCGGGGCGCCGGTGCCCGTTCCGGTGCCCGTACCGCGACGGGTGCCGGTGGTGCCCGTGCCGGTGTTGCCCGTGTTTCGCCCGCCCGTCGTCACGCCGGCGCCGACTTCGAACACGCGGTCGAGGTTGATGGGCGCCATCGTGTTGAGTTCCTTGCGCGCGTCGTCGAAGACCATGCCGCCGAGCACGCCGTTGGTCGAATCGAGCATGTAGACGACGGCGCTGGCGCCTTCGTCGGCGATGTTGGCGGGGACGAGCACGTAATCCGCCGGCCGGGACCGCGCCTGGGCGACGGCGGCGTCATTGCCGCTCAGGCGGCCGATGAACGCGGTGAGCAGGAGCACGTTCAGGAGGACGAGGCCCCACAGGATCATGGTTTTCATCGAAGCCTCCGAAGGAGGAGATACTGGATCCCTGGTACTTGGTTACTTAGTCGAGGTGCGTTCGCTTTGCGTCCTTGAACATCCCGCCGAGCGCGAGGACGGCCAGGATGATGAACAGGACCCAGGTCAGCGCGCTGGACGCGCCCTCCAGCGCGACCGGCGTAGCGTACCCTTCGAGCCGCGCGTCGATGTAAGGTGTCTCATCGTCCTGCGCTAGCGCCATCATCGGCGAGCAGAGCAGGAGGAGCGCCGTGCCGTACCACATGATGAGCCGTCGCTTCATGTTACGCATCATAGCGGAATAAGGATGAAGGCGGAAGGAAGAAGGACGAAGCGGGACGGAGAAAGATGGGATTGTTTCTCATCCTTCATCCTTCCCCTTCATCCTTATTCTCACAGCCACGCTTCGAGCGGGCGGGCGAGCTGGCGAAAGTCATGGGCGGGGAGCGAGACGGTTTCCCACTTGGCCGAGCGCCGCCGCATCGCGCCGCGGTACTCGGCCAGGTCGATCCCCATGAGCAAATACCAGCGATTGCGATACTCGAACATCCCCGGCTCGGCCGTCAACGGCGGCTCGATCCAGTAGATGAACGAAAACACGGCCTTGAACCCCTCGCCGAAGACCTGCTCCCATTGCACGAGGTCGGCGACGTCGCGCTCGGTGGCCCAGGTCTCGAACCCGCGCTTGGACGCGCGGTCGCGCAGTTGGCGGCCCTTCACGTCGATCAGCAGGTTCGGGCCGTTCTTGCTGTAGACGACGAAGTCGAAGCTCTTGAGCTTGGCGGTGGCGAACAGGGCGCGCTTCGCCTCGTCGACCGGGATGTACGGCACACCCTTGTGACGCAGGAACGCCTCGAACGCGGCTTCGTAGTGAACGCTTCGATCGGCCATGGGCGCCTCCACTCTACCTCGAACTTGCGTTCTTGCGCAATGGGATGTGGAGTTTAAGACAAGCGCACGAAACCGCGCATCGCTCACGCCGGTGTCTGAGCCTGGGCGAAGGCCCGGATCAACCGCGCGAGAGATCCGGGTCTTCGCCGGAGGCTCAGACACCGGCGTGGGGG
>JBAUGM010000090.1:0-6081 GCA_049679725.1 Tepidisphaeraceae bacterium | reverse complement strand
GGTGATTTCGAACGTCGTGAACCGTTCGCGGGACGAAATCACCCTCACCCCAACCCTCTCCCGGAGTACCGGGAGAAGGGACAAGAAACGTCCGCACCGCACAGCATGTCGGCCCCGTCTGCCGTTCCCTCCTCCGTCCTCCAACTCCACAACAGCTACCTCGTCGCCCCCAGCGACGACGGCCTGGTCATCATCGACCAGCACGCCCTGCACGAGCGGATCATGTACGAGGACCTGCTCGCCCGCGTCAGCCGTGGGCCGCTCGAGTCGCAGCGGCTGCTCATCCCGGAAGTCTTCGGCGCCTCATCCCGGCAGATCGCGATGCTCGAGCAGATCCAGCCGATGCTCGCGCGCCTCGGAATCGAGGTCACGCCGTTCGGTCCCGACAGCGTCGCCGTCCAGGGATTCCCGTCATTCCTGGAAAAACTCAACCCAGGCGACTTCGTCCGCGAGCTGCTCGAGCGCGGCGAACAGGAGCTCCTCGACCTGCACGACGAGGAACTCCTCCACGAAGTCCTCGACATGATGGCCTGCAAGGCCGCGGTGAAGGCGGGCGATCCGCTGACGCAGGGGGAGATCGAAGCGCTGCTGGCGCGGCGTGACCTCGTCGAGCGCTCCAGCAACTGCCCGCACGGCCGGCCGACGACGCTGCGGCTGTCCCTGCGCGACTTGGAGAAGCAGTTCAAGCGGACGGGGTTTTGAAAGAGAGCGATCAGCGATCAGCTATCAGCTATCAGCTATCAGCTATCAGCCAGAACGAGTTTGTCTGGCTGATCGCTGACCGCTGATCGCTGACCGCTTTCATGCCGCATGTCCGAACCGCAGCTCATCCTCGACTACGCCAGCCCGCGCAAGCGCGGCGGCGTTCGTCTCCCCGCCACCAGCAAGCTGGCTGTGACGCAGGACCCTCGGGGCGAAGTCCGCGTCGTGGAAACGCTCCGCGGGAAAGATCAGGCGCTTTTCGGGATCGTCTTTGGCATCGCCGTGACGCTGATCGTCACCGTCGTCACGTCGCGCGAGGTGCTCCATGCCACCCGGCACGATCCGAAGCTCATCGACTTCCTGCTCCCCGCGATCCTCGCCGTCCTCGTGGCAACGATGCTGATGCTCATCGTCCTGATCATCCGCCAGACGTGGCGGCGGACGACGCTCACGGCGGACGCGGAGCGCATCACACTGGAATTCGTCGCCCCGCTCATGCGGACGTGGCGGCGCGAGTGGCCGAACGCGGACGTCGGCGAGGTCGTCGTCTTCACGACGCAGGCGGAGGCGGATGCAGTTCGACTGGCCGAGCTACAACTGCGTCCGCCGGGGGTGATCATTCACCTCTTCACCGACCATCGCGAGTTGCAGCTGCGCGAACTCGCCGAGCAGATGCGGCGAGCGATGGCGGGCGAACCGCCGGTCACGCCGCAGCCCGTGACGCCGTTCCACGAGCCGGACCCACAGACGCTCGAACGGCTCCGCGGGCGCAGGCAGGAGCTGCACGATCGATTGCATTGAAGCGGTCGCGAAGACGCAAGCGACGTTCCGACCGCCGCAGCCGGACGGCGATCGCTTGCGCCTTCGCGACGTTCGCGCGATTGCGCTAATGCCCGCGGAGCAGTGCCGCCTCGGCGGTTTCGTCGTCGAGGGCGTCGAGGCGATTCGTGTGGCTGCGGGCTTCGCCGGTGAGGCCCGGCTCGACCGCCACCGCCGGCGCCGCCGCGGCGCGGTCGCGGGCCTCGATCGCCGTCATGCGCGTGTTGCGTTCCACGTCCATGAAGAGCTTGAGCACCTCGGCGATCGCGAGCAGCGTGATCGCGATGTAGCACGCCGACGCCGCCGCCGCGAAGCCCATGATCAGGCGATCGCCCATGCCGTAGGGCGCGACGAACAGCGCCCAGATGATCGCGCCAACGCCGGCCAGCGCCGTGACGGCGGCCCCGATCAGATACAGGATGGCGAGCGCCCGCAGGACGGGATACCGGCCGCCACTGTGCACGTGAGGAGATTGCATGCGAACCTCCGGTAAGTGAGATGTGTCCGACCGCCAAAATGATCCCGCGCCGAGCGCGCGCCGACAACGAGGAAAAGCACGAAATTCGAAGCACGAAATCCGAAACAAATCCCAAGTACCAAGAAGAAAGCACCAAACGGAAGACTCCCCGTTTAGTGCTTTCTTCTTCGGATTTCGCGCTTGTTTCGGATTTCGTGCTTCGGATTTCGTGCTTTCCGTCAGTGCCCATGCACCGGCTCGCCCAGCATGCGCTTGAGCTCTTTCAGCCGCTGCTCCAGCGCCTCCGGCGAGTTCGTCTCCAGGTTCAGGCGTAGCAGCGGCTCCGTGTTGCTCTTGCGGACGTTGAACCACCAGTCGCCCCCCTCAGCGCCCCGATGCTCGATCGTGATGCCGTCGAGGTAGTCGATCTGGCTCTTCTTGTAGTGCTCGGCCAACTCGCGGATCTTGGCATCCTTGTCCTCGACCTGGAAGTTGATCTCGCCGGACTGGCTGTAGCGCTGGTACTTGGCGATCAGTTGGCTGAGGGGCTTGTTGTCGTTCGACAGGATGGAGAGCACGCGCGCGAACGCGATGGCGGCGCTATCGGCGAACCAGTTGTCGCGGAAGTAGAGGTGGCCGGACAGTTCCCCGCCGAAGACGGCCTTGGTTTCGGCCATGGTCTTCTTGATGAACGCGTGGCCGACGCGGTCGCGCTTGGGCACGCCGCCGGCGGCCTTCACCACGTCCGGGACGGCGTGGCTCGAGCGCAAGTCGTAGACGATCGTTGCGCCCTTGTTCTCTTCGCGTTTCAGGAAGTCCTCCGCAATCAGCGCGGTTGCCATGTCGGAGCCGACGAGCCGCCGCTGCTCGTCGAGGAACATGCACCGGTCGGCGTCGCCGTCGAAGCAGGCGCCCAGGTCCACGCCCGGCGTTTCCTTCATCTTCGCCTTGAGCATCTCGAGGTTCGATTCGACGAGCGGGTTGGGGTCGTGGGTGAACTTGCCGGTGATCTCGAAGAGGATCGGGACGATCGTCAGGTTCTTCACGTCCCCGAACACCGCCGGGATCATCTTGCCCGCCATGCCGTTGCTGGCGTCGATCGCGACTTTGATCGGCCGCTTAAGGTCGAGGAACTGGAGGACGTGCTTCTTGTACTGCGGCCAGAGGTCGCGTTCCTCATACTTGCCGTGCAGCCCGGTCTGGCCGACGCGGAGGGTCGTGGCGATGCGTTTGATGTCGTCGAGGCCGCTGGCGGCGCCGATCGGCTTGGCCCTGGGCCCGGAGATCTTGAAGCCGTTGTACTGGATCGGGTTGTGCGAGGCGGTGGTCATGATGCCGCCGACGCAATCGAGGTGGTTGATGGCGAAGTAGATGAACGACGTGTCGACCATGCCGACGTCGATCACGTCCATGCCGACGCTGCGCAACCCGTCAGCGAGCGCCTTGGCGAGATCCGGCGAGTGCGGGCGCATGTCGCGGCCGACGACGATGGTGTTCTCCATCCGCACCGGCGCCGCCCCGCTGTTGGCGCGGCTGCGCTTGAGGAACTGGGCCGTGGCATGGCCGACCTTCCAGGCCATCTCTTCGTTCAGCGGGCTGGGGTAGGTGGCGCGGACGTCGTAGGCTTTGAAGATTTTCTCGATCATTAGCTCGTTCTTTCGTTAGCAGCGCGGAGCGGGCAGACGCGGTGTCGCCCGGATTCAGTGTATCGGTGCGAGGTGCCGCTACAAGTTCAACGGAATCTGCGGCGGGAAGCGCGCGGGATCATCTGCCGAGGATCTGCTTGACCTCGACGGGCTGGAGTTGCTGGCCGCCGATCGCAAGTGGCACGCTCTCACCCGATCGGAACACGCGCCGTCCGCGATACGTTGGGAGATCGACGGGTCCGCTCGGGTCCCAGTGGACTTCGATCACGTCCTCGATGAGGTTGACGATCCAATACACCTCGATGTTCGAGCGTGCATAGATGCGGAGCTTGATGCCGCGGTCTTGTGCAAGGCTCGACTCCGCGACCTCGACGAGCAGTGCAATGTCATCGCGAGAGGGATGGCGATCCACGTAGCGCGCCGGCGGGTTGAGGATCACTGCCAGGTCAGGCTCGGGTTCGCTATCGGCAAGCACGATCGCCGACTGAATGCGAACACCCCAGTTGGGTTCAAGCCGGGAACGAATCGCGTTGTCGGTGGCTTGAATCGTGTAATCGTGACGTGCGCCTTTCGTCATCTTCTCGACGATCCATCCTTCCAACAGTTCGACGTTGTCGTCCTCGCTGAGGATGCCCGTTTCCGCCATGCGGCGGTACTCCTCGACGGAGAACCGCCGGTGGTTCCGCGTCGCGAGTTCGGGGATGGGTGGTGTGAGCAGCGTCATGGCCCAGCCCATCATACCATAGAAACCGTCACAGCTTCGCCGCCGCGTCCCCCGCGCCCGGCGGCTTGGGCTTGCGGCCCGTCTGCGTGCTGAAGCTCTGCAGGTAGGCGACCCACATCATCGACAGCCCGTAACTGAACGCGCCCTGGATGACCTGTTCCATGTAGTGCTGCGTCGGTGGGATGTGGTACTTCTCGACGTTCGTGCCCGTGTAGGTGATCGCCTTGACCGGCTCGTGCTTGCCGAGCGGCGCGACCTTCACCTCGATCTGCCGGTAGATGCCAAGTTCCTTGCCTTCGGAGTCGATCCGGCGGTCAACCTTCGCGTCGAGCACCTTCATCTCGACGTCGGTGAGGTTGAACAGCACGCCGGCGACGTACTTACCGGGGTCGTAGACGATGTCGGCGATGCCGCCGCCCCAGTAGTCGCTGTAGATGGGGAAGCAGAGGCGATAGTTATCGAGGACGGCGGCGCGTCCGTTCTTGAGCGGGGGCGATTTGTGTCCGTGATGGCGCGCCCACTCGGTGACCGCGCGGGCATTCAGGTTCGATCCGTAAGCGAAATACCACATGCCATCCACACCTGCGCCTGCTCTCGCCGGGGGGCATTCTTGCGATATGGGCGAGAAATGCAAAAGTCGCGTCGCGCCGTGGATCCCACCGCGTAAAGCCGCCGACGGTGTCGGCGGAGCGCCGATACCATCGGCGGCTTTACACATGGGTGAATCAGTTCATGCTGTCGGCGCTCCTCGTTCGCCTGCGCACCGCCGACTCCAGGATCGGGCGAATCTCCTCGAGCACCCCGATGAGCCGCTCGACGCGCGCCCGCGGGTCAGTCTCCGCCAGCAGCGACTGCTTCAGCCCCACGTCTTCGATGAAGTTGAACGCCAGCAGGTCCGCGATCTCCGCCGTCGGCATCGTGCTCGACAGCATCTGGCGGAACTGCTTCACCACCGGCAGGTTCGCGCAGCACCCTTCCGAAAACATGCACGTGAGGCGGTGACGTTCGTTCTCGAGGTCGATCTCCATCACGTCCGCTTCGGCGAGCAGCTCGAGCTGGCCGACGCGATACAAACGGCTCTTGTCCTCGCCGACGACGCGCCCGCGCGCGATGCCCTGCAACAGGAAATTGTACTTCCCGTCCGGCAACCGCTCGTGCGTGAGAATCTTGCCCGCGCAGACGACCGGCTCGATGGGCGGCGCGCCGTAGTAGCACTTCTCCCAGCCGGGGCGGAGCAGCGCCATCGCGATCACGCGGTCGCCCGCGAGGGCGTCGGCGGTCATCGCCTTGTAGCGCTCCTCGAAAATGTGCAGCGGGAGCACGGCACGCGGGAAGAGCACGACGTTTGGCAGCGGGAACAACGGCACCGCCGACAGGTCGAGCTCTCGCGGTTGCGGGCCGTCGTGCATACGCCCAATCTTAGCCCTGCTTATCGAGGAAACGAAGGGCGCAGGAATTCCGGCAGTCCCCATTTCCGGGGTTGCAAGCGATGCATGTCACAGCTGCCGTCAGAGATGTCACCGCGCGCGACTAGAATAGTCCGGCCACGATTCTCGACCGTCGCGACCATCCAGTGTCATGCTGAGGTACTCCGAAGCATCTGGCTTCACCGACGGATCGGCCAGATCCTTCGGAGTACCTCAGGATGACAACGTTCGAGAATCGTGCGCTCCCATTTTAGATGCCGCGCAGCTCGCGCTCGGCTCGGAGCCAGTTGTCGGTCTCATCGCCAC
>JBAUGM010000089.1:0-13481 GCA_049679725.1 Tepidisphaeraceae bacterium | reverse complement strand
GAGCTCCCTCGCGGAACCTCACCCCTGTGACTTCAAAGTCGCCCGAGACGATGCCGTGCGATCAGGCGAGGCCGACCATCACGTTCGCCGCGTCCACCTTGCTGAGCCAGCGGGTGTACTCCGCCTGCTCGGTGGCCTCGGTGATGCTGCCGGACAGCTTCTGGTTGTTGACGCTCTTGTCGCCGTCATCGTCCGGCATGTAGTACTCGTTGTGCGTCCCGTCGGCCTTCAACCAGCCGACGACGTTGTCGTAGGCGTAGTTGTTGTAGAAATGGCCGGCGGGTTCCTTGCCGTTGCGGTAGGCGTGGTTGCGGATGTAGATGCCCACGTTGCCCGAACGCACGCCCGTACCGTCCACCTTGCCGGTGGAGACGACGCGGTTGTTGTAGATCTGGCTGTCGTGCCCGGCCGCGATGGCGATGCCGTAGTTGCTCGTGCTGATCACGGTGTTGTTGTAGATCTTCACGTAGCCGGCCTCGCCGCGGCTGTCCGACCAGCCGCCGTCCACGATGATCCCGCCGCCGCTGAACTTGCCGGTCTGCCAGTTCAGCGGGTAGGCGCCGTCGATGTAGTTGTCGTGGATGCGGATGGGGTTGGACGAGGTGCCCTTGGTGCGGTGGATCGAGATGTTGTCCTCGACGCGGCTCTTGCCCGCTTCGTTGACCACCTTGTTCCACGCGATCTCGGCGCCGCCGTCGAGCACGCACTGGTTGATCTGGAAGAACTGCACGCGGTAGAAGCTCGTGTCGCTCTTCGTGCTGTCCGTGCCGGGTTGCCGCCACTTGCCCGGGCCGGCGCTCATGCGCCCGTCGATGTTCTTCGCCTCGTTGTACATCACCTTGACGCTCGCGCCATCGGCGGCGCCGAACAGGTAGATGCCCGACGTCGACTCCATGTAGTTGTGCTGGATGTCGACCTTCGCAAAGCTGTTGGCGAAGAGGAAGCGGCCGGGGTACTTCCCGTCCACGTCCGGGTTCATGCCGTAACCCTGCACATTGCGGATCGTGACGTTCGCCTTCACGCCGTCCTTGACGACGATCAGGTGCGACTTGCCGCGCAGGATCGCGTTCTCGATGACCACCGGCTCGCTGGTGGCGATCGTGATCACCGGCGTGCTGGCGCTGAGGCTCTGATAGTTGCCCGAGTACGTGCCGCCCTTGGTGATCGTGAAGGCCGACTTGTACGTCGCGTCGTCCGGATCGGTCGGCGGATTCGGATTGGGGTTCGGATTCGGCTCGGGTTCCGGCTCGGGCGCCGGCGTCGTGGCGGTGTCCACGACCTGGAAGCTGATCGTGGTCGACGCCAGCGCGTTGCCCGTCGCCTTGTTCCCGGTGTACGGCGTGAGCGTGAGCTGGTGAGAGCCGGTCGACGGCGTCCACGGGCGGTAGTTCAGGCCGTCGTCGCCGACGATGGAGTAGGGCTCGTCGCTTTCGATCTTGAACCGCGCGTTGCCGTCAAGCCCGAAGACGACGCTCTCGGCGCCGACGTCCGACGAAACGTCGGCGCGGATCGTCAGGTTGCGGGTCGGGAGCTTCGCGTAGTCGAGGACCTCGCCGTTGGCGATCGTGCGGATCGCCTGGTCGGTGTCGGCGTTGATCAGCGTGAAGGTGGTGCTCAAAAGGGATCGGGATTCCAGAGACTCCACGAGGGGCTTGGTTGCCCTGGCAACGGCACGGGCGCCGCGCGGCGAGCGAGTGCGGGTGTGAAACTTCAGCATGGTGTGAACCTCCTGGCGTTGAGTTCGAAGCGACTCACCCGGTTTGAACAACGTTGCCCGACGGGCGGTGCGCTTCACGAGTGCTTACGAACGACTGCTTGGCGATTGCCTGGCGATGTCGCGGCGAGTACGGCAGGAACAACGCGAACTCGCCGCTGGTTTGTGGATCGACGGCCTACTGCGGGTTCTTTGCCCGATATCTCCCGAACCCCGCAAATTAACTGACAAAGTCCCGGGTAATCCTGACGGATGTACCGGTGATTCCGCCGCCACCTTCGACCGATGCGGGAATCGGTACAAGGGGGCAAGGTCCGAGAAACGCAGATTTTTTTACGCTGATATCCGCGTCGCCGGGGTTGAGGTAAACAAATGAGCGTGGCGCACTGTAAACGCTGGCTGCCGTCGCCCGTCCTCTGTATGGCACGTTACGTCCGTGCCGCGGGGAAGAATGTGCAGGCTAAATGTTCTACGATTCAGCACCGCCCGCTCTTCATCCTCGGCAACCAGAAATCAGGCACATCGGCGGTCTGCTCGCTCCTCGCCCGCGCGACGGGGCTGTCGCTCAGCCTCGACATCCGCAAGGACATCCCCGTGCCCCTGTACCCGAAGGTGAAGTCCGGCGAGATCACGATGGACCAGTACGTCGAGCGCAACCGCCTCGACTTCTCGCGCCGCATCATCAAGGAGCCGAACTTCACACTGATGCACCCCGAGCTCCGCGCCCGGTTCCCGCAGGCGAAGTTCGCGATCGTCATCCGCGACCCGCGCAGCAACATCCGCAGCATCCTCAATCGCCTGAACCTCCCCGGCGACCTCGCGCAGCTCCCCCCCGAAACCCTCGCGGCGATGACGCCGGCGTGGCGCGCGATCATGGACAACAGTTGGCTCGGCCTGGGCGGCGCGAACTACATTGAGATGATGGCATCACGCTGGAACTACATGGCCGACGTCTACCTCGATCAGCCGAACGACATCGTCCTGCTTCGCTACGAAGACTTCATGAAGGACAAGGTCGCCGCGGTTCGCGACCTGGCGAACCGGCTCGGCCTCGACGCGCTGCGCGACATCACGCGCTACGTCGACGTCGACTTCCAGCCGCGCGGCAACCGCAACGCCGACCGCAACGCGTTCTTCGGCGCGAACCTCCAGCGGATCGAACGCTTGTGCGTCGATCGCATGACGAAGCTGGGCTACGAATGTGAAACCGCCGCAAGCGCCGCGTCCGCGGCTTGATCCGGTCCCTTCTCCCGGCCCGCGTTGAGCGCAGTCGAAACGTACTCCGGGAGAAGGTTAGGATGAGGGTGATTTCGAGTGCGAATAGTGCCATGAAATCGTATCGCGACAACCACTTCTGCACGAAGCACCTCGACGCCAACCTCGGCCGTCGATCAGTGCGCGGCGGCGCCGTCACCGCGCTGGGGCAGGGGAGCAAGTTCCTCCTCAACCTCGCGTCCACCGCGCTGCTCGCGCGCCTGCTCAGCCCCAACGACTTCGGCCTCGTCGCGATGATCCTGGTCGTCACAGGCTTCGTTCAACTGTTCCGCGACCTCGGCCTGACGATGGCCACGGTGCAGCGCCAGGAAATCACGCAGGAGCAGGTGTCGGCGCTGTTCTGGATCAACGCGCTCCTGGGCCTGACCATGGCGGTGCTGACGGCGGCGTCGGCGCCGCTCGTCGCGTGGTTCTACGGCGAGCCGCGGCTGCTCGGGGCGACGGCCGTCGTTGCGACGTCGTTCGTCTTCAGCGGACTGTCGGTCCAGCACCAGGCGCTGCTGACGCGCCAGATGCGCTTCGGCGCGCTGGCGGTCAACGAGGTCTGCTCGATGGCCGCGGGCATCGCGACCGCGCTGATCACCGCGAAGCTCGGCGCGGGGTTCTGGTCGCTCGTGTACATGCAGGTTGCCATGGCGGCGTCGAGCTGCGTCGGCGCGTGGGTGCAATGCCGCTGGCGCCCCGGTCCGCCGAAGCGGGCCGCTGAGATGCGCGCGATGCTCGCGTTCGGCGGGCACCTCACCGGGTTCAACCTCGTCAACTACCTTGGTCGCAACGTCGACCAGCTCCTCATCGGGCGCGTCCTGGGGAAGTACCAGCTCGGCCTCTACTCCAAGGCGTACCAGCTTCTCCTGCTGCCCCTGCACCAGATCAACGGCCCGATGACGCGCGTGGCCGTGCCGGCGCTGAGCCGCTTGCAGAACGATCCCCAGCGCTACGTCGTGTACTACCGCCGCGCCATCCTGTTGCTTTGCTCGGCGAGCATGCCGATCGTCGCGTTCATGTTCGTCACCGCCGATCAGGCCATTCGGCTGGTCCTCGGCCCGCAGTGGATGGACGCCGTGTGGCTGTTCCAGTTGCTCGCGCCGGCGGCGTTCATCGGCACGTTCAACGTCGCCACCGGCTGGGTCTACGTTTCACTCGGGCGGACGGACCGGCAGCTGCGCATGGGACTCGTGGTCGTCGCCATCACGCTGATCGGGTTCGCGATCGGTTTGCAGTGGGGCGCCGCCGGAGTGGCGGCGTCGTACAGTATCGTGACGTGTCTCGTGCGCTACCCGACGATCCTCTACTGCTTCCACCGCACGTTCCTCCGCGCCTCCGACCTGCTCGGCGCGATTTGGCAACCGGCGCTGGTTTCGCTGCTCGCCGCCGCCGCGGTTTACGCACTGCGGGCGGGGGCGCACGGGCCGGCCATGCCGTTGGCCGCGTCGTTCGGGCTGAACATGCTGACGTACGGCGTCGCGTACGCGCTGCTGTGGCAGGCGTTGCCGGACGGGCGCAGGATGACCCGTGTGGCCGTGGCCGAGGTGAAGCAGCAGGTCGCCAAGCGCGTGCACAAGACTGATCCGTTGACCCTCAACCCCGCCGCCGCTCCCGCCGCGGCGACATCATCGGCGTGAACGACATGACCCTCGTTTGCGAGACGCCGGCGCGTCGCGTTATCTTCGACGACCCGCCGCTGGTCTCCGTGATCATCCCCGTCTTCAACGACCCGCAGCGCCTGCGCGCCTGCCTGGAGCGGCTGGAGGCACAGACGTACCCGCGCTGGCGGTACGAGGTGATCGTCGTCGACAACGGCTCGACCCCGCCCATCCACCTCAACGGCATGCGGCAGGTCCGCGTGCTCTACGAGCCGCGGCCCGGCTCCTACCACGCGCGCAACACCGGCATCGCGGCGGCGACGGGCGAGGTGCTGGCGTTCACCGATTCCGATTGCGTGCCGGCGCCGGACTGGATCGAGCGGGGCGTTGCCCGCCTGATCGACGAGCCGAACTGCGGCATGGTGGCGGGTCGCGTCGACGTCTTCGTCAAGGACGACGCCGGCCCGACGGCGGTCGAACTGCACGAGCAGCTCACGGCGTTCCAGCAGCGGCGCTACATCGAGGATCACCACTACGGCGCCACCGCCAACGTCTTCACGTTCCGCGACGTGATCCGCCGGGTCGGGCCGTTCAACGTCAAGCTGAAATCCAGCGGCGACAACGAGTGGGGCAACCGCGTGTTCGCCGCCGGCTACCGGCAGCTCTACGCCGACGACGTCCGCGTCGCCCACCCGGCGCGACGATCGCTCGGCGAGATCTATCGCAAGGTTCGGCGCCTTGCCGGCGGGCAGAAGGACTGGAAGGGCGAGGGCTCGTTCACGTGGCGCGCGATGTTCTGCGACCTGCGTCCGCCGGTTGGCCTGATCGTCCGCACCCTGCGCGACCCGCGACTCCCCGGCCTCGCGCGCAAGGCGAAGTTCATCGGCGTCGAAGTGTTCATCCGTTACACCCGCGCCCTGGAACGAACGCGCCTGCACCTGGGCGCCGCCGCGCGAAGGTAGCGGTGGGCGGGTGTGGGGGTATGAAATGCGCTCTCCCTCTCACCGGTACGCCGGGGAGAGGGCAGGGGAGAGGGGCGAACGGCGTGGCGCACCGAGAATCGGTCGATTGGAAGACCGGCGCGACTCGGCGAATCGAACGGCGTCTAACGTCTGGCGCCGCTCGCCTCTCTCCCCTGCCCTCCCCCGAGTACGTGGGAGAGGGAGGTAGGTTTCTGACGTTTGTGAGTGCCATGAGCAGTCCGTTAGTCAGCATCGTCGTCAACAACTTCAACTACGAGCGCTTCCTGCACGAAGCGATCGACAGCGCGCTGGCGCAGTCGTGCGCGCCGGTCGAGGTGATCGTCGTCGACGACGGCTCCACCGACAGCTCGCGGGAGATCATCGCGAGCTACGGCGATCGCGTCACCCCGGTCCTCAAGCCCAACGGCGGACAGGGATCGACGTTCAACGCCGGCTTCGCCGCCAGTCGCGGCGAGATCGTCTGCTTCCTCGACGCCGACGACCGCTTCCTCCCCGACAAGGCACGTCGCGTTGCTGAGGCGTTCGAGCAGCACCCGCGGGCCGGCTGGTGCTTCCACGCGTTGCGGCTGATCGATACGCGCACAAGCGCGCCGCTCCCGCCGTCGTCGCGCGAGCCGACGCGGTTCATCGACTTCCGCAAGCGCATCAAGCGGGCGAAGATGCCGACGTTCGCCCGCGCCACCTCCGGCATCTCATACAAGCGTGAGCTGCTCGCGCGCATGCTCCCGATGCCCGAACTCGAAGGCACCTCCGCCGACCGGTTCGTGAAGATGGTCGGGCTCGGGCTCGCGCCCGGCGTCTACCTCGACGAAGAGCTGGCCGAGCAGAAGATCCACGGCGACAACGCCTACACGCGCCGGCCGGAGAAACAGCGGGTGGGCGCGAAGTCGCACGTGTTCTGTGCGCACTGGATGCGCGAGCGGTTCCCGGAGATGTCGCGCTTCGCGAACAAGCTCTTTGCGATGGGACTGGGGATGTACTGGCGCAGCGGCGGGGTGGACGAGAAGTACGCGGACGTGGTGAACGCGTACCTGTCGCGCGCGTCGGCCGGCGAGCGGATCGTGATCCGCACGCGCGCGTTCTACCACTCGCAGCCGTGGCTGCGCCGCGTGCGCGACGTGGTGAAGCCGGTGCGCGTAAAGACGGCGCCCGCCGCGGGCGCCACCACCGTCGCCGAGCCGGAGCCGGCCCCGGCGACGGGGGGATGAGGGATCACGCACGTGTCGACGCCAGCCGCCGCCATCTTCAGTTGCACGCTGCTCCCCGCATCGGAGACGTTCATCCGCGCGCAGGGTGAGTCGCTGCGCCGGTATCGTCCCCACTACGTCGGCTGCCGGCCGGTTGCGGGGCTGGAGTTGCCCGCGGATCGAACGATCGCGGTGAACAACGGCGGCCGCGCGGGAAAGCTGGCGGAAGCGGTCTTCAAGTACACGGGCCGCTGCCCATTGCTCGAGCGCCGGCTTGCGGCGGTGCGCCCCCGGCTGATTCACGCCCACTTCGGCACGGGCGGAGCGCTCGCGCTGCCGCTGGCGCGCCGGCTGGGGCTGCCGCTTCTCGTCACGTACCACGGCGCCGACGCGACGACGTTGGATGACGCCTGGCGCCGCGGCTCCCACACGCATCGCATCTACCTCCGCCGTAGGCCGCATTTGTTCCGCGAGGCACGGCTGTTCATCGCGGTGTCGGAGTTCATCCGAGCGAAGCTGATCGCGCAGGGCGTGCCGCAGGATCGCGTCGCGGTGCACTACATCGGCATCGACACCGACTATTTTGCGCCCCAACGCGGCACATCGGACCCGCGCGAGCCGACGGTGCTATTCGTCGGGCGGCTGACGGAGAAGAAGGGTTGCGAGTACCTCATCCGCGCGATGGCGCGCGTGCAGGCGAAGCACCCGCGGGCCGTGCTCAAGGTCATCGGCGAAGGCCCGCTGCGCGGGATGCTGGAGGGCATCGCGCGGTCGTCACTGACGCGGTGTGAGTTCCTCGGCCTTCAGCCGCACGACGTGATCCGCCGCGAGATGGCGGCCGCGCGCGTCTTCTGCGCGCCCAGCGTCACCGCCGACAACGGCGACGCCGAGGGGTTTGGCCTGGTGTTCGCTGAAGCGCAGGCCATGGGTACTCCGGTCGTCAGCAGCGCCAGCGGCGGGATTCCCGAAGCCGTGGCGCATGGCCGGACGGGGTTCCTCGCCCCCGAGCGCGACGTGAACGGCCTCACGCGCGGCCTGCTCGACCTCATCGAGAACGATGACCTCTGGCAGAGCTTCAGCGCCGCGGGCCGAGAGCTGGTGTGCAGCCGATTCGATCTGACGAAGCAGACGCGCCTGCTCGAGTCGCTCTATGACGCCGTCACCGGCGCCGAAGCGGTCGCCGATGAAGCGCGCGGCACGCGGCGCGAAAAGCTGGATAAATCACGGGTGCAGTATGCAGCGGGCTGAAACCCTGGCCATGCCCGACAACCTCGAAGATGGCTGGGACGACGGCGGCGCCGTTGTCGACCGGTGTGGTGACCGCTTCCTCCACGCGCTCTCGTTCCTGCTGATGGGGTACGCGCTGTTCGGCCATGGCGTGGCGTACCTCGGCGTCCCGCCGATCTTCGTCGGCGAGCTGCTGCTGGGGGCGGGGCTGCTCATGCTGCTCCGCACGCACGGGTGGTCGGCGATCTTCGACATGCTCCCGACGGTGCTGTTGACGCTGCTCGTCGTCTGGGGCGGGATCTGCACGCTGCCGCACATCTCCAAGTACGGCGCCCTGGCGATGCGCGACGCGGTCGTCTGGGGCTACGCCCTGTGGGCGATCGTCGTCGGCGGGCTGGTCGTGGCGCGGCCGCAGCGGCTGCGATTGCTGATCGACAACTTCCGCCGGTTCGTCCCGATCTTCATCGTCGCCGCGCCGATCCTGTGGGTGGCGGACAACGTCCTCCGCGATTACATCCCGCGCCTGCCCGTGTCCAACGCGCGAATGTTGTCGGTCAAGGCGGGCGACACGCTCGTCCACGCCGCCGCCATCGCCGCGTTCTTCGCCGTCGACCTGGCGCGCAATGCCAGCCTGGTCAGCGCGATGCTGCTGTCGCTCATCGTCGTCCTGTGCGGGCGTTCGAATCGCGGCGGGCTGCTGTCATTCTTCGTGGCCTTCATGGTGGTGAATGTCTTCCGCCCCGCGCATCGCTGGTCGATGGCGGTCGTGGGCTCGCTGGCATTCATGCTGATCATGTTCGTCCTCGTGGGCGCCAGCATCTCGATCGGCCAGCGGCGCGATATCTCCGCCGACCAACTGCTTAAGAATGTCACCAGCGTCTTTGGCGCATCGCAGGACAGCCGGTTGGAGAACACGAAGCAGTGGCGGCTCAACTGGTGGGGCGACATCATCGGTTACACGTTCGACGGCGAGCACTTCTGGATGGGCAAGGGGTTCGGCGTGAACCTGGCGGACGACGATGGGTACCAGGTGCGCGCTGATGGGTCGCTGCGCAGCCCGCACAACGTGCACATGAACTTCCTGGCGCGCTCCGGCGTGCCGGGCTTCGCGCTGTGGGTGCTCCTGCAGTTGGCCTGGGCCTGTTCGGTGGGTAGCGCGCTGTTCCGCAGCATCGAGGAGCGACAGCGAACCTGGTCGAGCCTCTTCATCTTCCTCGTCGCGTACTGGACCGCGCTGATGGTCAACGCGACGTTCGACGTGTTCCTGGAAGGGCCGATGGGCGGCGTGTGGTTCTGGAGCGTGTTCGGCCTGGGGCTGGCGGCGGTGTGGATCCACCGCGAACACCCGGAGGTCCTCGACGACCTCGACGCGGAGACCGACGCTGAATGAAGGTCGTCGTCGCGCACAACTTCTACCAGCAGCCCGGTGGCGAGGACCAGAGCTTCGCCGCCGAGGTGGCGGCGCTGCGCACGGACGGGTTCGACGTCACCGAGTACACGGTTCACAACGACGCCGTCGCTCAGATCGGCCGCCTCCGCACCGCCGCCAAGACCGTTTGGAACCACGACGGGTTCCGCGATTGCCGGGCGCTGCTGCGGCGCGTGCGGCCGGACATCGTTCACCTCCAGAACACGTTCCCGCTGATCTCGCCGTCGGCATCCTACGCGGCGAAACAGGAGGGGATCCCGGTCGTCCAGTCACTAAGAAACTACAGGCTGCTCTGCCCCAACGGGCTCTTCTTCCGCGACGGCGCGGTGTGCGAAGAGTGCCTGAACCGCAGCGTCCCGTGGCCGGCGGTGCGACACAAGTGTTACCGCGGGAGCGCCGCCGGCAGTGCGGTCGTCGCGGCGATGCTCACGATCCACCGCGGCGCCGGCACGTGGAGCGGCAACGGCGGGGGGCCAGTTGACCAATTCATCGCGCTGACCGAGTTCTCCCGCCGCAAGCTCATCGAAGGCGGACTGCCCGCCGACCGCATCGCGGTGAAGCCGAATTTCGTCACCCCTGACCCCGGCCCCGGCGCGGGCGCGGGCGGGTACGCGATGTTCGTCGGCCGACTTTCGGAGGAGAAGGGGCTCCACACGCTGCTGAAGGCGTGGGAGACGCTCGGGCCGCGCGTGCCGCTCAAGATTGTCGGCGATGGACCGCTGGCGCCGCTCGTTCGCGCCGCGGCGGAGCGTTCCCCGCACGTCCAGTGGCTCGGGCGCAGGCCCGCCCACGAGGTGTACGACATCGCGGGCGACGCGCGCTTCCTCGTGTTGCCGTCGGAGTGGTACGAAACGTTCGGCCGCGTCGCGG
This sequence comes from Tepidisphaeraceae bacterium, assembly GCA_049679725.1. GTDB lineage: Bacteria > Planctomycetota > Phycisphaerae > Tepidisphaerales > Tepidisphaeraceae > DASYWJ01. Next base: position 3,213 of record JBAUGM010000089.1, on the reverse strand, counting down.
TCGAGGCATTCGCCAAGGGCACCCCCGTGCTCGCCTCGCGCCTCGGAGCGATGACGGAACTGGTCGACGACGGCCGGACGGGCTACCTCTTCACGCCCGGCGATGCCGACGACCTCGCGGCCAAGGTCGACCTGATGTTGTCCCAGTCGCCCCTGCGCGCGGCGGAGATGCGCCGCGCGGCGCGGCTGGAGTTCGAGGCGAAGTACACCGCCGCGCGAAACGTGCAGATGATGCGCGAGATCTACGAGCGAGTCCTGGCGCGCCGGCGCTCTGGCGCCGTTCCCGTACCCGAACGACCCGCGCTCGCGATCGCAGGACAGAGCCAGTGAACGCCCACGTACGCGAGCGTATCATCTCCCTCTTCCCGGTACGCCGGGGAGAGGGCAGGGGGGGCAGGGGAGAGGGGCGAGCGACGCGGCGTGCCGAGCATCGGTCGATGCCGAACCAGCACGGATCGTCGAATCGAGCGGTTCCCGTCCCCGCGCGCCGCCGGCCCCTCTCCCCCACCCTCTCCCCCGAGTACGTGGGAGAGGGAGAATGTCGCTCGCAAGCGCGGACATCGCTCGCATGTTCGCACAGTTACTCTGAGCCGTACCGATGACCACCGTTGCCGTTCCGCACCGCCGTACTCATCCCGCGTCGCTCTGGGGCGTCGTCGTGTTCCCCGCCGTCGCGATCGCGCTGTTCGCCCTCTATTGGGCGGGCATACCGGGGGTTTCGTCCACGTTCCCGGAGCGCGTCCGACTTTCGCGCGCGATCGGCGGCTGCGCCGCCGCCGCGCTCGGCTGCCTGGCGGTGTGGAAGTGGGATGCGCTTCGCGGCGTCCTGCGCGAGTTCTGGTACGGCGTCGCGCATCCGATGAACCTCGCGATCTACCGCATCGCGCTGTTCGCGACGTTTCTCTGGGACCCCGACGTCGACTACGACCGCACGCGCCTCCTGTTTTTCAGCACCCTCCCGGACGAGCTGCGCATCGACCTGCCGCTGATGTCGTGGGTGACGCAGAACGTCCCCGTGAACCCCGCGCTCGCGGCCGCGAGCTATACGCTGCTGCGCGTCTTCAGCCTCACGGCGATGATCGGGCTGTTCAGCCGGACGTCGGCGGCGCTGGCGGCGATCATCGGGCTTTATACGCTGGGCGTCCCGCAGCTCTTCGGGCAGACGAATCACTACCATCACCTAATCTGGTTCGCCGCGATCCTGGCGACGAGCCGGTGCGGCGACTATCTGTCGGTCGATGCCGTCGTCCGCGCCGCCTGGCGCGCCAAGGACGCGCCCATCGAGCCGCCGCGCGAGAGCCGTGACTACGCGCTGCCGTTGCGCTTCGTCTGGCTGCTCATGGGGTTGATCTATTTCTTCCCCGGCTTCTGGAAGTACTGGCACTCGGGGCTCGACTGGGCTTTCAGCGACAACTTCAAGAGCCAACTCCACCTCAAGTGGATGCAGCTCGACGGCTGGATGCCCGCCTTTCGCATCGATCGCTACCCGGTGCTCTATCAGCTCGGTGCGCTGGGGGCGATCGTCTTCGAGCTGACGTTCATCCTCTTCATCTTCTTCCCGCGGCTGCGCTGGATCCCGGCCGTGTGGGGCTTGATGTTCCACAACCTCACGTTCCTGCTGATGCGGATTGCGTTCATCACGCTGCAGACCAGCTACGTGTCGCTGTTCAACTGGCATGGCATCTTCAAGCGGATCGGCCAGCGCGTATACCGCCAGCCGATGACCGTCTTCTTCGACGGCAACTGCAAGCTCTCGCGCCGCACCGTGGCGGCGATGCAGACGTTCGACCTGTTTCACCGCGTCGACTTCGTCAACACGCGCGACGGCAGCGGCGGAGCCGTCGAGCAGCCGGGACTAACATGGCTGACGCCGCAGGGCCTCACAGCGGACATGCACGCCATCATCGGCGCACGGTCGCAAAGCGGGTTCGACGCGTACCGCGCGATCGCGTGGCGAATGCCGCTGATGTGGCCGATCCTCCCGCTGATGTACCTCCCGCCGGTTGCCGCATTCGGGCGACGCGCGTACCGGCGCCGATACGCAGCGGAGTGCTCCGACGTCACGCAGTCGTCGATCGTCCTGACGGAAGTGGCGGCGCGACCGGTGGGGCGGTTGTACCCGGTCGTGGCGCTGGGCGCGTTCCTGCTCATCGGCAACACGATCTTCGGCCTGCAGGAGGAGCGGCGCGGCTGGCCCCTGAGCTGTTACCCGCCGTTCAGCCGGATCCTCGGCCCGCAGACGCACGTGCTCAGCATGGTCGCCCTCGACGCACACGGCAATGAAATCCCGTGGCACGAACGAGCGCTGCTGGACCGCTTCTCCGCGCCCCGCTACGCATCGCTGCTGCGACATGTGAACAAGCGGAACGATCCGCGGCAGTTCGAGGCGCTGTGGCAGGTGGCATGTCGTTACGACCCGGCGTTGAAGAGGGCCGAACGCGTGCGGTTCTACGACGAGACGCTCTGGATCGCGCCCGAACGCCAGGGCGAGAATCCCGTCGCGCGCGAGCTGCTACATGAAGCACGTTTGGAGCGGCTGGCGATGAAGTGAACGCCTGGCGCACGCGGGCGGCACCGTCGTGCCTTCCAAATCTGTTTGAGCGACGAGAGCGGGAAGCCATTCGGCCTCCCGCTTTCTCTCATTTCTGCGCAGGAGTCAAGGCACCGACCGATGGCATACCGAGAGCGGAAGCCCCAGAAACGATGGCCGAGGAAAAACCGCCATGGATGAGGGTGGATTCAACAAGAGGTGACGAAGTGGGCGATGAGGGGCTCGAACCCCCGACCTCACGGGTGTGATCCGTGCGCTCTGGCCAACTGAGCTAATCGCCCGTCGGGGTAAATCTACGAGCGCCCGTGGCATAAATCAACCTCGGGCGGTGAGGAACGTGCGGATCACGTTGGCGGTTGCGGCCGACAGGAGGGCGGGGGCGTCGCCCAGGGCGGTGGGGAGGTCGAGGGGGCCGTTGCAGATCGAGAACGACGCGGTGAGCCCCTCGTCGCTCGCCCGCTCGATGCCCGGGCCGAGCGTGCCGGCGATCGCGATGCAGGGGACGTTCGTCTCCTTGCAGAGCCGAGCGACGGCGATCGGCGTCTTGCCGCTGAGCGACTGCGTGTCGAGCTTGCCTTCGCCGGTGAGACACAGGTCGGCGCCGGCCAGTCGATCGCGCAGGCGCGTCGCGTCCATGACGATCGAGGCGCCGGGGCGCAACGT
>JBAUGM010000088.1:0-9466 GCA_049679725.1 Tepidisphaeraceae bacterium | reverse complement strand
CTCCCGGTCAGCGGGGCGAGCTGGTGGTTGAGCAGCGCAACGATGGCCCTGGCCCGCGCCGTCGGGGCGGCGTCGGCCGCGTCCTGGCAGGCGAAGAGCGTTACTTGCATGTCGCTGCGGCCACTGGGTGCACAGGAGAAGACGTACCCGTCAATGCCGGCGGTCCGGTGATAGTCGTTGAAGACGCGCGAGGCGTACCACTGACGGTCGGGACTGATCTGCGGCCGCAGCGCGGTGGTGTCGGTGGTGCCGGTCGTGTCGCTCCTGCTATCGCACGCCGCCGACGCCAGCCGCGCGCAACCGGGCAGGAAGCGGACGAGGTCGGGATGGTCGTCGAAGAGGCGCATGAAGCGCGAGCGCGCCGTAGCGTCGCGCCAGCCGCGGTCGGCGGTGCCGAGGAACGTCACCGACCTCCGGTCCGCCGAGAGGCGCTGCTCGAAGTACATCCCCACCGCCAGCCCGGTCAGCTGGGACATGCCGCCGAGGAGGTGCGCGTGCCAGGCGTCGGCGTCGGCCCAGCACTCGCGACACTCCTGCACCAGTCGGAAGACGCCCTGGATGTCGCCCATTCTCAGGCGGCTCGACGCGTGCATCGCACGCCCTCCGTTCCCTGCCGATCCCTCTGAATAGACGGATAGCATGTTTTTGCGGGCGACGCCATCATCAATCTGCGCGTGGCCCAGGGGGCCGAGGACGCTCGGTTTCCGTTCATTTCGCGAATTGGGGGCACCTTGGGTGCCGCAACGGGGGCAGGAGGGAGCTCAAATGACATCCCATCAACGCCGGAGCGGGCGTGCCGCGCGCCGCTCGCAATCGCGTCGCGTCCTGGACCGGGCGATCCGGAGCGTATCGTTGCTCCCCTTCGAGCCCCTGGAAGCACGCCGGCTGCTGGCGTTTGACGACCTGGGCGACGAATTAGCCGCGCAGCTCTCGGACCTCCAAAGCGACCTTCACGCGGCGCTGGACACCGCGTCGCGCGTGCCGCTGCTCAACCAGCACCTCGACGAGGCCGCCGCGCTGGACCTGTTTCCGCAGGCCGTCCTCGACCAGCTCAAGTCGGGCCTGAACGGTCAGACCGACCAGTCGGCGATCGCGGTGGCGCTCTTTGACGTCCTGGGGCCGAGCGGGGCCAACGTGCTCGGCGCGAAGATCGGCGACGGCGCCGCGACCACCGTCGGCGACGTCGGCGCGACTGTCGCCGGCACCTCCGTACAGCTCAGCTTCGAGCTGTACCGCGAACTGAACAACCAGGCCTTCCCCTTCGCGTTCGGACTGGGCCTGCCCGGCATCCCGTTCAACGTCACCAGCACGGGCGGGATCGGCCTGAACGTCGAGCTGACCAACACCGGCGTCGGCTTTTCGTACACCGAGGGCGGCACATCCGGTCTGACGCCGGGCGACTTCGGGGTGGCGGCCGATGCGTTCCTGACACCCGGCACGGCGCTCACCGGCACGTTCGGATTCTTCCAGGTCAGCGCCGAGGACCTCACCGGCAACACTCGCTTCGACGGGACCTTCAACATCACCGGCCTTGGCGGCGCGACGCCCACCACGAGCCTGAGCGGCGAGGGCGTGGTGGGCCTGCACCTGACCCTGGGCGCGGGCCCACAGTTCCCCTCGCTTCAGGCGGACTTCGACGTGGCATGGTCCTTCGATAACGGGACCCCACAAGGTTCCGAGCCGTTCGTGTCGTTCAGCAACGTCGGCATCGGCCTGGGGACGTTCTTCACCTCGGTCATGAAGCCGATGTTGGAGAACATCCAGGTCTTCACCAAGCCGCACCAGCCAGTCATCGACATCCTCAAGGCGCGCATCCCCGGCCTCTCTGACGGGACCAACGCCATCGGTTTGGGCGACGTCTCGCTCCTCTCGCTGGTGCGGACGTTGAACGACAACGCCCCGCTCTCACCCGACATTCAGGGATATGTCAACCTCGCGACGGTGCTCATCGAGACTACCGACATCATCAACAAGACAGACCTCACCGGCACCGACGCCTTCATCAACTTCGGCGGGTTCAACCTCACCGGCGACCACAACCCCGACCTCCGCGGCGGGATCGATGGGATTGCTCCCGTGAATTTCGCGAACATCGGGAACCACGGCGTCGCCCTGACCACGCTGAGCCCCGGTCTGGGAACCGGGTTCGACTTGCAGGACGTCATCCAGCAGGTGCGCGACAAGGTCACCGCCGGCGACCTGCCCGCATCGATCCAGCAGGGGATGGAAGACGCGTTCGACAGGATGAGCAACCGCGCCGGCTACAAGTTCCCCATCCTCGACGACCCCGTCGGCGGTGTCTTCAAACTCCTGCTCGGGCAGGACGTGGACCTGGCGGAGTTCGAAGTAAGGTTCAACCAAAAAGCGGGCTTCAAAGATGACACGCCCTACTCGCTCTACGGCTACGGCATCGACCTGAAGGGCACGATTGACATCGACGCCTACTTCAAGACCGCCTATGACACGCTGGGCCTGCGGCGGTTCCTCGCCTCGCTGGGCGGCACGCCCCAGCCGGGCCGGCTGCTCGACGGGCTTTACATCGACGACACGACCCACCTGATCGTCGGCGGCGAGATCAAGGCGGAATTGGACATCCCCGGCGGCATCGTCGGCGTCACGGTCGAAGGCGGCGTCCGCACCCCGCCGGGCGATCCGCTCTCGCTCACCATCCACGACCCCGACACCGACGGCCTGGGCGACGACGGCAAGCTACGCCTGTTCACCGGTGAGATCGACGACGGCTGCGTCCTCCATGCCGACGGTGAACTCACCGCCAGCTTCAAGATGACCGTCCGTGTCGGCGTTACGGTTCCCGACCCGCTCGACCCCTTCGGCGATCCGATCTTCGTCGGCGTCAAGAAGGACCTGCTCGGCGGCAGCCACACGATGATCAAGCTGGGCGAGCTTGCCGGCGGACCCGAATGCCTCGGCGCGGGGACCGCCGCTGTCCCGCCGCCCCCGATCCTCGCGGGCATTACCGGCGACCACAACCTGCTGCTGTTCATCGGGCCCAACGCCACGCAGCGGCAGAACGTCCCCAACACGCCCAACTCCGACATCGCCGAAGCCTACCAGCTCACGCACCTGGGCGGCACGACGGGCGACGAGACGATCCTCGTCAGCGCCTTCGGCGTCAGCCAGACCTTCGAGCACGTCAAGACCATCACCGGTTTCGCCGGCGAGTTCGACGACACCGTGTCGATCGAACAGGGCGTGCTCGCGCCCGCAACGCTCACCGGAGGCAACGGCAACGACAAGCTCGCCTACCTCGGCGCGGCGGCCGCCGACCTCTCGGGCAACGACGGCAATGATGTGGTCACTGGCGGTAACGGCAACGACCTGCTGTTCGGCGGCCTGGGCGACGACCTGATCTCCACCGGCGCAGGCAATAACCTCGCCGTCGGCGGCGCCAACAACGACCAGCTCTTCGGCGGCACGGGCAAAGACACCCTCCGCGGCGAGGGCGGCGACGACACCGCCAGCGGCGGCGGCGGCGACGACACCATCGAAGGCGGCGCCGGCAACGATGATCTCGAGGGCGGCGCCGACGACGACCTCATCCTCGCCGACGCCGGCGCGGACACCGCCAACGGCGGCGCGGGCAACGACACCGTCAAAGGCGAAGACGACAACGATTTCCTCATCGGCGACGCCGATGACGATCTGATCCTCGGCGGCTCGGGCGCCGATTTCATTGCCGCCGACGTCGTCACCTTCGTCGGCGGCGCCATGATCGGCTCGCTCGAACCCGGCGGCGGTGACGACACAGTCCTGGGCGAGTCGGGCAATGACATCATCTTCGGTCAGGGTGGCGACGACTCGATCGAAGGCAACGCCGGAGGCGACGCGATCAACGGCGGCGCGGGCAACGACAAGCTCATCGGCGGCTCCGCCAGCGTCGTCGGCGCCGACGGCTCGGACCTCATCTCCGGCGAGGCCGGAAACGACACCATCCTCGGCGACGACGGCATCATCGGCTCGGTCACCCTGCTCGGCGGCAGCGGGAACGACACCCTTGGCGGCGGCGACGGCAATGACTCCATCTGGGGCCAGGGCGGCAACGACTCGATCCTCGGCAACGCCGACGACGATGACCTGATCGGCAACGACGGCAACGACTCGATCGACGGCGGCAACGGCGTGGACGTCGTCCTCGGCGACAACGGCGCGATCGTCGTCACCCTCTCGCTCGTCCCCGAAACCACTTCCTTCCTGCGCACCATCACCCTCAACACCAGCCCCGCCACCGACGGCAACGACTCCGTCGCCGGCGGCGACAACGCCGACTCCGTCTTCGGCCAGGGCGGGAACGACACCGTCAGCGGCGACGGCGGCATGGATTACCTCGAAGGCAATCAGGGCGCCGACTCGATGTCCGGCGGCGCCGGCGACGACGACATGATCGGCGGCTCACCCGTCGCCGGCAGTGCCGACGGCGACGACACCATGTCCGGCGGCAGTGGCAACGACGTGATCGCCGGCGACAACGCTCTTCTCGCCCGCGTTATCGAGGCCGGCAACGTCTTCGCACGCTACACAACCACGGGCCTCCAGAACGGCGCGGTCATCCGCAACGTCACCCTGCTCGATCTCGACACCCTCGGCGGCAACGATTCAATCTCCGGGGGGGACCACGACGACACCGTCTTCGGCCAGTTCGGCAACGATTCGATCTTCGGCGACGCCGGCCACGATGACCTCATCGGCCACCTCGGCGCCGACCTGATCGACGGCGGCGCGGGCGACGACGGAATCCTGGGCGACAAGGGCACCATCCTCGGCTCCATCGTCGCAGGACCGGCTCGCACGATCGCCGGACACGACACCAAGCTCACCGCCCTGATCGACGTCCCCGGCACGCGCCGGCGGAGCGTCACGTTGATTGACTTCGCCCTCGGGTCCGGCGACTCGCTGGTCGGCGGAGCGGACAACGACTCGATCCACGGCGGCGCGGGCGCCGATTCCATCGAAGGCGACGACCCGGCCCTCCCGGCGGCCGGCGGCGCTGACGCGCTCTTCGGCGACTCCGAAAACGACTCGATCAACGGCGGCGCGGGGGGCGACCACCTCTACGGCGGCGCCGGCAATAATTCGCTCAACGGCCAGCTCGGGGCCGACACCATCCACGGCGGCGACGGGGACGACGACATGTACGCCGACGTCCCCGAGGATCGCCTCGTCGATTTCCTCGGCAACTTCAACAACTTCCACGTCCCCAACTCGAGCTACGGCTCCCCGACGATCCTCCGCAGCGGCAACGACAAGATGCAACAGTTCCTCGCCGACCTTGCCGCCGCCGACGGATCGACCGATCCCCAACTCGAGCTGGTCATTGTCGGGCCCTCCTCGCCACCGAACTCCGGCAACGGAGGTCGCACGAAGTAACGGACTGCTAAGCGATGACATCGGTCGATGTTGTAGGAGGGGGACGCACGATGGTCAAACCCTTCCCGACTTCGTTGCCGCGGGCTGCTCTCGTAATTACAATGTACTTATGAAAGCAAAACTGGTGCGAATTGGTAACTCCAGGGGCATTCGCCTGCCCAAGACGATCATCGCGCAGTACCGCTTTAGCGATGAGATCGAGATCGAGGCCCGCCCCGACGGTCTGGTCCTCAGGCCGGCACAGGCCGTGCGGGTCGGATGGGATGCCGCTTTCCGGCGCATGCGCGAGCGGGGGGACGACAGGCTGCTGCTGCCCGAGGCAACCCAGGCGAGCGGTTGGGACGCGCGGGAGTGGACGTGGTGATCGAACGTTTCGGCATCTACCGGATCTCGCACGACCCCACGATGGGCAGCGAGATCGGCAAAACGCGCCCGTGCCTCGTCATCTCGCCGGACGAGATGAACCGGCACGTCCGCACCGTCATCGTTGCACCGATGACGACGACACGAAAGCGTTATCCGACGCGCGTCTCGTGCACGTTCGCGGGGAAACAGGGCGAGGTCGTCCTCGACCAGATCAGGACGGTCGATCGGTCGCGATTGCTCAAGCAGATCGGCAGGCTCGATCGCCCCACCGCGACCCGCGTCGTCGCTGCTCTCCTCGAAATGTTCGCGTGATATAGGCGCGCCCGCGACGTCAAGGAAAATGCGCGGCATTCAACCTGAAAATGGCACGCCAGCCGCTTGACGTTCGCTCTGCTCAGGTATCCGCACCAGCCCCGCGCGCTCAACGACCCTACACCGCCTGCGGCTGCCGCGTTTTGCCCTCGGCGTAGGCCATGGCGGCCTTGACCAGGCCGAGGAACATCGGCTGGGGGCGCAAGGGGCGGCTGGTCAGTTCGGGGTGGGCCTGGGTCCCGATGAAGTACGGGTGCACGTCCTGCGGCAGTTCGACGATCTGCATGATCGGCTGGCCGGGGGCTTTCCCGCTGAAGACCAAACCGTGGTCTTCGAGCCTCGGGATGTACTTCGGGTCGACCTCGTAGCGGTGGCGGAAGCGGAGGCGGATGCGGGTCTGGTTGTCGAAGAGCTTGAACGCGAGCGTGTCCGGCTTCACGTCGACGTCCTTGCCGCCCAGGCGCATGTTCCCGCCAAGGCCCTCGATCTTCTTTTGTTCGGGGAGGATGTCGATGACGGGGTTCTTGCTGCGCGGGTCGAACTCGGTGCTGTTGGCATCGACGATGCCGCAAACGTTGCGCGCGTACTCGATGACGGCCATCTGGAAGCCCAAACAAAGGCCGAGGTACGGGACTTTCTGCTCGCGGGCGAAGCGGATGCACTCGATCTTGCCCTCGGTGCCGCGGACGCCGAACCCGCCCGGCACGATGATGCCGTGGACGTCGCCGAGGCGCTTGGCGACGTTGGCGTCGTCGATGCCGGTCGTGTCCATCCACTTGAAGTTGACGTTGACCCCCAGGTGGACGCCGCAGTGCTCGCCGGCCTTGATGATGCTGGCGTAGGCGTCGCGCAGGGCGGTGTACTTGCCGGTGACGGCGATCGTCACGTCCTTCCTGGCCTTGCCGATGCGGTCGACGAACCAACGCCATTTGATGCGGGCGTGGTCCTCGCTGCGCTGGTTTACGCGCTCGTGGAGGTCGAGGAGTGTGAGCACTTCGCGATCCAAACCGCTCTCACGGAGGGATTCGGGGATCAGGTAGATGCTGTCGACATCGTGCATCGACACGACGCGGCGCATCGGCACGTTCGTGTACATCGAGATCTTCTCGCGAACCTTCTCCTTGACGGGGTTCTGCGCGCGACAGGCGATGAGGTGCGGCATGATGCCGACCTCCATCAGCCGCTTGATGCCGAGCTGGGCGGCCTTGGACTTCTGCTCGCCGAGCGTGCCGGGCTCGAGGATCTGCGTGAGCGCGACGAAGACGACCGAGCCTTCGCCCTCTTCGTACGCGAGTTGGCGGCAGGCTTCGAGGTAGAACGCGTTCTCGTAGTCGCCGACGGTCCCGCCGACCTCGACGAAGACGACGTCGGCGTCGCTCTTGGCGGCCAGCTCACGCAGCTTCAGCTTCACTTCGCCCGTCACGTGCGGGATGACCTGCACGTCGCGGCCGAGGTAGCCGCCCTCGCGCTCCTTCTTGAGCACGGCCGAGAGGACCTGCCCGTTCGTCGTGAAGTTGGCGGCCGAGAGGTCCTGGTCGAGCAGCCGCTCGTACGTACCCAGGTCCATGTCGGTTTCCATGCCGTCGTCGAGCACGAAGACTTCGCCGTGGCGGTACGGGTTGAGCGTGCCGCTGTCGATGTTGAGGTACCCCTCCATCTTGATCGGCGCGACCTTCAGCCCCTTGTCCTGGAGCAGCTTGGCCAGCGAGGACGAGAAGATCCCCTTGCCCAGCCCCGACATGACGGTGCCGACGACGATGACGTACTTGTGGTGCCCTTTGCGGTAGCCGGGAGGCATCGGGGTGTAGAACTCCGTCTCCTCCGTGGACTGCCCGATCTTGGCTAGCAGATCTTCATTGCTCATGGTTTCAGCCAGAAACCAGGAGCCAGAAGCCAGGAGCCAGAAGAAAGGCGCCGACGCGCATCTTCTACTGGCTTCTGGCTACTGGCTTCTGGCTTCTCCTTTCATTCTCTTCACAAACGCCGCGTATTGCTCCGGCGTGTCGATGCCGTGCGTGGCGCGATCCACCTCTAATACGTAAATGCTCGCCCCGTGCTCCAACGCGCGGAGTTGCTCCAACTTCTCGGCCTTCTCAAGCGAACTGGGCGGCCAGGACGTAAAGTCGGCCAGGAACTTCCAGCGGTACGCGTAAATGCCCAGATGCAGATAATACGCCGGATTCGCGCCCGATTCCGGGTCGCGGCGGAACGGGATCGGGGCACGCGAGAAGTACAGTGCCCGGCCAGTCTTATCCGTCACCACCTTGACAAGATTCGGGTCACTCGGGTCGGCCCCGCGCGGAAACGGCGTCGCCACCGTCGCCATGTCGTCGTCGCTGCTCTCCATCCGCTCGACCAGCGCGTCAACCGTCTCCGGCTCGATCTCCGGCTCATCCCCCTGCACGTTGACGATCAGCTCCCCCGGCCACTCCCGCACGACCTGCCAGATGCGGTCGGTGCCGCTCTGGTGGTCCGGCGAGGTCATCGTCACGATCGTCCCGAACGGCTTGACCGCGTCGACGATCCGCTGATCGTCCGTAGCGACGATCACGTTCCGCACGCGCCGGCACTTTCTCACCTGGTCCACGACGTGCTGAACCAAGGGCCGACCCGTGTCGGCGGCGATCATCTTCGCGGGGAAGCGCGTGGATGCGAAGCGGGCGGGGATGACGACGGTCGCAGCCAAAGTCGGCCTCGGAATCGCGGCGAAAGGTCAACTCAGAACTGCAGGGCGAAGTTACTGGAGGCGCGGCGTTCCGTCAAATCCCGTGGCAAGATCGTCACGCTGTTTTCCCCGCGCGAGGATCGGTGGAACGCACATTTCCGTTGGAGCGGCGCTGCCCTCATCGGCCGAACCCCAGTCGGTCGAGCAACGGTCGCAGTGCTCGCGATGAACGCGCCGGAGCGCGTTCGTCTTCGGCAGGCCATGCTCCTCGAAGGAATTCTCAGGTTCGATTGATACAGATCGTAGGGTCGCGCGCAAAAAGATGAGGTCGCTGACGCGAATTCTCTTGCCGTTCGGGCACCCCATCGCAAGAATTTCATTTCGAACCTACGGAACGGCTTGCCGTAGGAGGCGTGGGAACCGTTGCTCAGGGGCTGCGGTCAACGCAACCGAAACCTTGTGACGCTTGAAAAGGTCGAGGGACGGAATGGCTACGAGGTCTGCCTGGGCAGCGGCCTGTATTCCGCTGGCGCTCGTTGTCGCCGTCGGTGCGCTGTTCGCATTCGTCACGTCGGCCGATCAGTTCGAACGGCTCATGCCGATCGTGCTGCTGCTGGCGGTGACCGCGCTGGCGTGGTACGGCGGGCGCACGCCCGGCCTGCTCGCCGCGGCGGCGGGCGCGCTGGCGGTGTGGGCGACGCCCATGGTGCTGGAGGGGTTCAGCGGACTCTTCGATCT
>JBAUGM010000087.1:0-4103 GCA_049679725.1 Tepidisphaeraceae bacterium | reverse complement strand
AACCTCGTGTTCGCCCTTCCTTGCAGGATCGACCACGGGCGAACACGAGGTTCGCCCCTACAGGAGATCGAATGCATCGCGTCTGCTTCCTGTTGAAGGTGAAGAAGGACCGGCTCGACGAATACAGGCGTCGTCACGAGCACGTCTGGCCGGAGATGCTGGCGGCGCTGCGCGAGACGGGCTGGCACAACTATTCGCTGTTCCTGCGTGACGATGGGCTGCTCATTGGCTATCTCGAAACGCCGGATTTTCAGAAGGCGTTGGCGGGCATGGCGTCGCAGTCGATCAACGAAAAGTGGCAGAAGGAGATGGGCCCGTTTTTCGAACAGCTCGAGGGCCAGCGCCCCGACCAGGCGATGTTCACGCTGCCCGAGGTCTTCCATCTCGATTGAATGGAAAGACAGAACGCAGAGAAGCAGAGAGGCAGAGGCAGGAGGAGGAATTGAACAGTGGATTGCTTCTTCTCCTCCGGCCTCTGCCTCTCTGCGTCCCTGCGTTCGCCTTTTCCCAACGTTCCGCGCCGCGCGAGGTAACTGATTACGCATGACCCTCTGCAAGACCACCGCCGGCCTCGTCCTTGTGCTCGCCTCGCTTGCGCACGGTGCGGACGACCCGTTCGCGCAGGGCGTCCGCACCACCGAACCGCTCGCGCCGGCCGAGCAGGCGAAGACGTTCAACCTCCCCCCCGGCTTCACGATCACCCTCGTCGCTGCCGATCCCGACATCGCCAAGCCGATGAACCTCGCGTTTGATGCGAAGGGTCGGCTGTGGGTCAGCTCGACGAGTCTGTACCCCTGGCCCGCGAAGTCGCCGGCGGAAAAGCGCGACACGATCAAGGTCATCGAGCTCACCGGCGACGGCCGCGCGACGAAGATCACGACGTTCGCCGAGGGGCTCGACATCCCCATCGGCCTCCTCCCGCTCGGGGGCGGCTCGCGCGTCTTCGCCTACGACATCAACCAGATCGCCCTCCACGCCGACACCGACGGCGACGGCAAGGCCGACCAGCGCGACGTCCTCTACAGCGGCTTCGGCTTCGAGCGCGACACGCACGGCATGGCCAGCAACTTCCGCCGGGGGTTCGACGGGTGGATCTACGGTTGCCACGGGTTCAACAACGTTTCCGACATCAAGGACAAGAGTGGGAACGTCGTGCACCTGCGCTCGGGCAACACGTTTCGCATGCGCGCCGATGGGTCGCGCGTCGAAGCGTTCACGATCGGACAGATCAACCCGTTCGGCATGTGCTTCGATCCGCTCGGCAACCTCTACACCTCCGACAGCCACAGCAAGCCGATCTATCAGCTTCTCCGCGGCGGGCGCTACGAAGCATTCGACCGCGACACGAACGATGGCCTCGGCCTTGCGCCGATGATGATGACCCACCTGCACAACTCCACCGCTCTCGCCGGCAGCCAGTTTTATGCCGCCGACGCGTTTCCCGCGGAGTTTCGCGGCGACGTGTTCACCGGCAACGTGATCACCAGCCGCATCAACCGCGACAAGCTCGCCTACCACGGCTCCTCGCCCAGGGCGATCGAGCAGCCCGATTTTCTCACGACGACTGACCCCTGGTTCCGCCCCGTGCAGACGGTGCTCGGGCCGGACGGCGCGCTGTACGTCGCCGACTTTTACAACCGGATCATCGGGCATTACGAGGTCGACTTGAAACACCCCGGCCGCGACTTTGACCGTGGGCGGATCTGGCGGATCGCGTATACGGGCGACGGCGCGAAACCGGTGTCGACGTTCGACTTCTCGACGGCGGGTGCGCCGCAGCTCATCGAGAAGCTCGGTGACGCCAACCTCATCGTACGGATGCTCGCGACGAACGAGCTCTGCGACCGCATCGGCGCCGATGCGATCGGCCCCGCGATGCTGGCCGCGTCGCGCGGGTCGACGTTCCAGAAGATCCACGCGCTGTGGGTGCTGTATCGCCTGCACGCGCTGGAACCCGGCACGCTCGCGACGGCGGCGGTGGACAAGGACCCGGCCGTGCGCGTCCACGCGATGCGCGTCTTGTCGGAAACATCGACGTGGTCTGATGCGCATCGCCTGCTGGCGCGGGAAGGACTGAAGGACGCCGACCCACTCGTGCAGCGCAGCGCCGCCGACGCGCTGGGCATGCATCCGGACGCCGCGAACGTCCGGACGCTGCTGGAACTGCGGCACAACGTGCCGGCGGATGACACGCACCTGCTCTACGTCGTGCGAATGGCGCTGCGAAATCAACTCGCGACGCCGGGTGCGCTCGATGCGGTGATGGCCGGCGGGGCGGACCTGTCGTCGGCGGATCAGAAGGCGATCATCGACGTCGTCCAGGCCGTGCCGACGCCGGATGCCGCGGCGTTCTTGCTCGGTCATTTGGAAGAGGTGGCAAACGACAACCAGGAGGTCGCGCGCGTGCTGCGTCATGGCGTGCGCTACGCCGACGGACGTGCGATCGAGCCGCTGATCGCCGTGCTGCGCAAGCGATTCGAGGGCGATGTCGATCTGCAACTCGAGCTCTTTGCCGCCGTGCAGAAGGCCGCCGCCGAGCGCGGCGAGCCATTGCCGCCCGCAGCGCGAGAGTGGGGGGCGGATCTTGCGTCGGCGGCGCTGCGCCCGCCGGCGGAGGAGGAGAAGAACTGGACCATCGCGCCGTTGCCCGGCGCGTCCGCGGGCTCACCGAGCCCGTGGACGCTTCAGCAGCGCACCAGCAACGACGGGGACAAACAGTCCGTGTTCTTCAGCAGCCTTCCGCTGGCCGAGCAGCTCACTGGCGAGATTCGCAGTAAGCCGTTCGAGATCCCGGGGAAGCTGTCGTTGTACGTCGCGGGACACAACGGCCCGCCGGGGACGCCCGATTCGAGGCGCAACGTGATCCGCCTTCGCTCCGCGACGGATGACGCGGTGCTGATGGAAGCGTTACCCCCGCGTCATGACACCGCGACGAGGATCGTGTGGAATCTGAAGGACCACGCGGGCAAGCAGGGCTACCTCGAAGCGGTCGATGCCGAGACCGGCACGGGCTACGCGTGGCTGGCGTTTGGACGCGTCGACCCACCCGTCGCGCCGCTGCCCTTGGCGAGTCCGGCGATGATCGCCGCGCGACGGCGCCAGGCCGCGGAGATCGCGCGGACGCTGACGATCCCGGATCTCGCCCAGCCGTTGCAGGCGTTGCTCGCCGACCGATCGGTGGACGTCGAGACGCGCGCCGCGTCGGCGGCGGCGCTGGCGCAGGTTGCGCCCGATGCGTTCGTACCCGCCGCAGGCACGATCATCGACGATCCGCAGGAGCCCGGCGCGTTGCGCGAGAAGGTCGCCGTATCGATCGGTAGCGTCGGGACGGAACCGGCGCTGGCCGCGCTCGTTGCCGCGTTCCGCACCGCGCCGGCGCGGTTGCAGACGGCGCTGGCCGACGCGATGGCGACGACGCCGGCGGGCGCGGCGGCGCTGGTCAAGGCGATCGGCGACGGGGCCGCGCCGCGCACGCTGCTTCAATCGTCCAAGTTGAAGGAGCGTCTCGCCGCCGCGAAGGTCCCGGACCTGGACGCGACGATCAAGACGCTCACCCGCGGCCTGCCCGCGCCGCAGGAGCAGGTGCAGAAGGTCATCGACGAGCGCGCCGGCGCGTTCGTCGCCGCCGGGTCGAAAGCGTCCGTCGCGGAAGGGGCGAAGGTCTACGCCAGGAACTGCGCCGTCTGCCACCAGATCGGCGGCGAAGGCAAACTCGTCGGCCCGCAACTCGACGGCGTCGGCAACCGCGGCCTCGACCGTCTTGTCGAAGACATCCTCGACCCCAACCGCAACGTCGATCCCGCCTTCCGCTACAGCAACATTACGCTGAAGGACACCACGCTCATCACCGGCCTACAGAAGCGCGAGGAGGGCGAAACGATCGTCTTCGTCGACACGACCGGCAAGGAGGTGGCGGTGCCGACGAAGCAGATCAAAAGCCGCGCGGAATCGACGTTATCGATCATGCCGAACAACGTCGGCGAGATGATCACGGCGGAGGACTTCAACCACCTGCTCGCGTTCTTGATGTCGTCGACAGCGCCCGTGGAGAAGTGATGTCCGTTCTCTGGATTCGCGTGAAGCGCCGCCGCTTGCGGCGGGCT
>JBAUGM010000086.1:0-1958 GCA_049679725.1 Tepidisphaeraceae bacterium | reverse complement strand
GTCGTTGCCGCCGCCGCCGTCGATGCTGTCACGGCCGAAGGCGCCGGCGAGGGCGTTGTTGCGGCCGTTGCCGGCGATGCGGTCGTCGCCGATGCCGCCGAGGATGTTCTCGATGCTGCCAAAGATGTTGTCGCCCTCGCCCGCCTCGCCGTCGTCGGCCGCCTCGTTGAGGGTGAGGATGAGGTTCTCGATGCGGTCGAGATAGTCGGCGGTGTCATTGCCGCCGCCGCCCTCGAACAGGTCGGCGCCCAGGCCGCCGACGAGCCGGTCCTTGTCGTTTCCGCCGGAGAGGGAGTCGTTGCCGTCCTCGCCGTTGAGGAAATCGTTGCCGTCCGCGCCGAGGAGCTCGTCGTTCCCGGAGCCGCCGAAGACGCGGTCGGTGTCGGCGCCGGCGTCGATGAAGTCGTCGCTCGCGCCGCCGAAGAGGCGGTCGAGCCCGAGCCCGCCGAAGAGGAAGTCCCTGCCCCCGCCGCCGTCGATGCGATCGTTGCCCGCGCCGCCGGTGAGGCGGTCCTTCCCGGCGCCGCCGGCTATCGTGTCGTTCCCGTCCCCGCCGATGATCGTGTCGTTCCCGTCGTTGCCGTTGATGGTGCAGCCGACGAAGTTGCCGTTGATGACGATGCGGTCGTTGCCGCCCTTGCCGTTGATGATCACTTCGCTGAACTGGGCCGAGTTGAAGACGTGGCGGATGGTCTGCTCGACGCTGACGTTGCCGTTCTCGTCGATCTGATCGAAGTACTTGATCTGCTCTTCGAAGGTGAGGTCGGCGAAGCTCTTGGTGATGAAGTTGGTCTTGTTGATGAGGTAGCGGCTGCCCGTGAAGATGACCTCGATGACGTCGTTGCGCTCGCTGCCGCCGATCGCCAGGATCGGCCCGGGCGGCTCGGGATCGACGCCGTCGAGGATCACCGGCAGCCCGATGTCCGCGAGGAACGCCAGGTCGATGGGCGCGATGAAGGCCTCTTCGCCGCGATCGGTGCTGCTGCTCATCAGGTTGTCTTCGAGATCGTTGCCCGGGCGATCGCCTTCCTCGTTGCCATAGTGGGCGATGCTGCCGAAGTTCAGCGGCACGGCGATGCCGTACACCTCGGTGGCGGCCGCGCCGGTGAAGCGGAAGTTCGTGCCGTCGAACATGACCAGCTCGTCATAGGTGAATTGCGTCAGCACATCCGTCTTGGGATCGATCTCGATCGCGCCCGTATCGGGATTCTTGCGCGAGGAGAAGCCGATGGCGTGACCGATCTCGTGCAGGAGGACGGAGTACGCGTCGAACTGGTTGCCCGGGATGTTGGGCGTGCGGTTGAACGGGTCGGGCTCGAAGAAGAAGTCGTCGAGAAAATCGGGGTTGACGACGACGAAGGCGTCGGCTTCTCCCGGGGTGATGTCGAAGCCCGTGCGGATCTCGTGGGCCGGACCGACCTCCGATGTGGAGATGTTGTTCTCCGTCCGCAGGCTCTCGATCGCCACGGGACCCGCGGCCATCAGGAACCCTTCGAGGTTGCCCACCTGGCTGGCGAACCTCACGCTCACTTCGATGTTCGTGCTCGTCGTGAAGTGCTGCCCCCAGTCATTGCCCACGGCGGTGAGGTGAGCGGTGAGGGCGGCGTAGTGGGCGGAAAACGTCCCACCGGGATCGTTAAACGTCGTCGTGATGGTCATCGCCAACAGCCGCCGCTCTTCGAGCGATTCCAGCCGCATGCCCATCGGCACACTCGCGGCCGCGCGGGCGATTGCGAGGCGGGAACGGGTGTTGGACGCAGACGCGCGCTGACTACGGCTGTGTTGACCCACGGTGGCTGTCCAATCTGGCTGAGGGATCTCTGGCTGAAACCTAAACGCCGGAGTTAATTGTCCCTCAACGGGTCGAAATTGACAAATTTTTCTGCGCCGGCCATCGTCGGCGCGGGGCAAACGCATGTGGACACTCCAGTAGGGGCGAACCTTGTGTTCGCCCGCAT
>JBAUGM010000085.1:0-12384 GCA_049679725.1 Tepidisphaeraceae bacterium | reverse complement strand
GCTGATGTCCTCGCGCAGCGCGCGTGCGATGCCGCGCGGGTGGCATCGGATCAGCGCGACGATGCACGCGTGCGCGACGCGGCTGTTATGCGTCGCCTCCGCCGCCGCCCGGTCGAAGTCGTCGAGGTTCATGCCGACACCTCCGACTTGCCGAGAATCACACGATCGACATATTGCTGTTCAGAACCGAACAGCAGGTGATTGAACAGCCAGGGCAGCGGGGCCATTAACTCGTCGGTGATGATCTCCGCAGTACACGCCCTGAACTTGGCGGGGACGAACAAACCCAAGGCGTGCGCCCGCACGGGCTTCTTCGTGCCGACGACGCTAACCCCGTCGCTTAGGTCGTGCTCCGTCCGCGCCACGTGGTAGAAGCCGTGATGCACGCTGGCCGCGATGATGGCGAACTCGCCCGACTCGTGTAGCAGCAGCACGGCGGCGTCCGGGGGGGGCGCATCCGGCCACGTGCCGGCCTCCAGGAGTCCGTTGAAGTAGTCCGCCGACAGGCCCCATTGGTCGCGGCAATAGCTTTCAAAGTCGGGATGCGTTGACCGGTACAGGCGTTGGTCGCGGATGTCCACCAGCGCGTCGCGCACCCCCTCGAAGCGGTGAACCTTCGCCGGGTCCGCCAGCGGGCCGTCCGCCGGATCGTCTTCAATTGATCCGTCTGCCGGCTCGTCTCGGTCCTTCGGGTCGTCCTTCGGCTCCGCCAGCAGCGCCACGGCGTCCCGCAGGCTCAAATCCGCAGCGCGCTGCGCTTTTGGGAGCTCGGCCCGATTCCGGGCGATCCGCATGTACGTCTGCGCCGTCCGCTCGGAGACGTTGCAGTTGTCCGTCAGCCACGGGAGCCACCCGCCGTGAGGGATGTTCGCCTTCGCTTCGATCAGCAGCGCGCCGGCGGCGATGGCGTGGTCGATCGCCTTCTTGCCGGCGGCCTCGCAAGCCTCGTGCTCGTCACGGAAGCGCCGGGCCAGGTCGGCCAGGGCGTCGCCGTTGCCCGCGTCGGTTGTTTGTGATAGATTCGTTGTCATTCCTGATCTCCTGAAACGCCGTCGCACCTTGCCGGGCCGCGACGGTCGTTTCGTTAATGGGGGGTTCACACAGCGACCTGCCGCACGGTGACGGTCTTAGACCTGATCCAGGCCAGAACCGCCGCGCGGTCGTAGCGGACGGCGCGGAGGCCGAGCTTTACGAACGGCGGGCCGGCGCGTCGAGTGCTCCGCCAGTTGTCCAGCGTTTGCGAGGCGAGCCCGGTCAATTCGGCGACCTGCTCGACGGTGAGAAGCACGGGTAGTTCAACAGGCGTCATCAAGCCTCCGGTTAGTTAGGGAGGGAAGATACGCCCGTCTTGGGGTGTGATTTACAAAGTGCTTAGCACTTTGTGCGCGTGCGTTTCAGGAAGGCGCGAACCGTGCTTTCAGAGCAGCCGCATTCGGTGGCGACGACGTTGACGGCGGCCGGTCCGTAGCGCTTGACGGCTTCGCGGATGCGCGGCTCGTGCTCCGCCGCCTTCTTGCGCCGCGTCTTCGCCGATGCAATCCCGCCACTGCTCCGCCGCGAGCGCTCGCGCTCTTCGAACGGCCTGACTTGGATGCGGTCCAGCAGGACGCCCAGGCGTACCGCGTCGAGCATCCGATTGTCGCCGGCATCGTGCGCGGTCACGATGATCGCGGCCAGCGTCAAAGCCCGGTCCGCGTCGAGCATGAGCGGTGACGGTGCCGGCGGCATCTTCACCATGCCCCAGGCGCGGCCGGCCCAGCCCTTGTCCAGCGCCGCCGGATCCTTGTCGAACCGCACCTTCGCCCCGCCTCTGCGGAGGGTCGCGACCGCCCCCTGCTTCACAGCGTCAAGCAGCTCGTCGAGGCTCGGCCGCCGCCACTTCTCTTTCAGTTCGCGCAGGTCCGCACGGCCAAGCGGAAAGCGGTATGTTGTCCGCGTCGTCGTGTAGAGCCCGGATTTCGTGGTGGTTTTAGCCGGCATCGCATCACGCCATTTTCCGTTTCCGTTGCTTTTGCTTCGTCGCCAGCATCGCCCCCGTGGCCAGGTCGACGGCGCCGGCAACCGTTGCCAGGTCGACGCGGGAGTAGACGTGGGTGACGTGCGTCGTCGTCTGCCCCAGCGCTTCGGCGACGATCGCCGCGGGCGCGCCGCCGGCCGTGAGCCAGCTCCCGTAAGTGCGGCGCAAATCGTGAATTCGCAAGTCGGAAATGCCGGCGCGTTCGAGGATCTGTTTCCACGCCGCTTTCGGTTCGGTGATATGCCCGCGGCGGCCGTAGGACGGGAACACGTAGAGGCTGCCCTCGACGCGCTGCGCCCAGCGGCGGCGGAGCACTTCCATCGCGGCGTCGGTCAAGTGAACGTTGATCGGCTGTCCGCTCTTGCTCTCGGCGGCGGGGATCGTCCAGACCTTGCGCGCGAAGTTGATGTTCGACCACGTCCCCGCCTGAACGTTGCTGCGCCGCGCCCCGGTGAAGAGTAGAAGGCGGAAGAAATCCGCCATGAACTCGTCGGGGTGTTTTTCCAGCGCCGCCAGGAACTTCGGCATTTCGTCGGCGCGGAGGAAGCGCCGCCGGCTCTGCTCCTTGAACCGCCTGACGCCCTTGCACGGGTTGACGCCCTCGTAGCCGATCGTGCGCGCAAAGCCGAACACGCTCGACAGCAACGCCAACAGACGGTTAGCGCTGTACGGCGCATCCTTGCCGATGTCGCTGTGCAAGCTCTGGACGTCGCGCAGGCGGATGGTCGAGAGGCGGCGGCCTTTCAGCCGGCCGCAGTGCCGGTCGAACTGCTGCTGATCGTCCTGCCACGTGCGCTTGCGGATCTTGCCCCACTCGTCGATGAAGCGCGTGAACACGTCGCCCAGCGTCTGCTCGCCGCGGGCAACGCGCCGCTGCTCCGCCGGGTTCTGCCCGCCGGCAATTTTGCCGATCGTCTCTTGCGCCAGCGTCCGCGCGTCCTCGACGCCGATGTCAGGGAACCGCGCCAGCTTGATGCGCTCGACGCGGCGATGAACCTTCCGGACGACGTAGAAGACCTTCGCGCCGCCGGACGTCACGGCCAGGGCGAGGCTCGGCTGCCTCGCGTCCCAGAAGTACAGGCGGTCGCGCTTGGGGTGCTTCGGGTCCGCGACGAAGGCGAGCTGTTCGAGGCGGGCGCGGGTGAAAGCGAATCGTTTTGTCACCGGGTTCTTTCCCTTCCCGTGCAACCGCCGTGCAACCTTGCACGAGTATTTCGCGGTATCTTCGGGTTGCACGACGTAGGAAAGAATACCGAGAAATGCAGGCAATATCAAGCACAAAGTAGGATGGAGTATCAGTGGGTAGACGCTCTAGAAGTGACTCTTAATCAGCGGGTTCCAGGTTCAAGTCCTGGATGGCGCATTTTTCTCCCTTCACAATTTGATTGCGGTCAACGGCAGCGGATGTTGCCGAGGTCGCACGCGCCGTCGGCGCGGGCGCCCGCTAGTTAGCGGGTAGTTCTCATAGAGCACCCAGCCATGTCGGGGTTGACGAGGACGGCGGCGAGGTCATCCTTCGGCTCGACCGTCACCGGTTCCGCGGCAGCGGCGTGACGCGGGGGTAGGCAATACATCAAAGCGAGTCCAGCAAGAAGCGTTCGGACCACGCTCTCGATACAGCCACTACAGTCGAACGTTGCGGCGCTCGCAAACACATGCCCTCCCCGTTTAGGGAAGTAGTGCGGGACGGAAACGGTGGCAGATTTGTTGTGATCGGACTGCGGGAGTCGTCATGGAATTCGAAACCACTTGCTCGCGCCTGGAACGGGCATGCCACTTCGTCGTGGGGCTCACCGTGCTCTTCGTGTCGTACAGCGCCACGCTGTTCGCAGCGCACTTCCTGGTCACGCGGCTGTAACGCTCGCGGACCAACGCGTGTCGATCCGCGAAGCCGCAAGCGGAAAGACGCGCGCGCATCACAACCCCAGCACGTCCGCGATTGCGTAGCGGCCCGGTTTTTGTCCGGCGAGCCACTTGGCGGCGCGGAGCGCGCCGTGGACGAACGTGTCGCGGTTCGTCGCGACGTGGGTGAGCTCGAGGCGCTCACCCAGCGCGGCGAAGTAGGCGGTGTGCCTGCCCACCTCGTCGCCAATGCGCAGGGCGTGCATGCCGATCTCGCCGCGTGCGCGCACGGCGTCGTCGCCGTGGCGGTCGTAGACGAGCGCATCGCGCGTCTTGCCGGTTGACTTGAGGATCGCGTCGGCCAACCCCATCGCGGTGCCCGACGGCGCATCCTTCTTGAACCGGTGATGGCCCTCGACGATCTCGATGTCGTAGTCGTCGCCGAGCTTCTTGGCGACCTCGCCGGCGATCTTGAAGAGCAGGTTCACGCCGAGGCTCATGTTCGGCGCTTGGAGGACGGCGATTTCGGTCGCGGCCCGGTCGATGGCGGCGTGGTCGGGGTCCTGCAGACCTGTCGTCCCGATCACCATCGCAATGCCGCGGTCGCGGCAGGTTTTCAACCAATGCCGCATCGCCGCGGGGACGGTGAAGTCGATGAGCACCTGCGGCGTGGGTTTCAGGTCGTACGTGATCGGCGTGCCGATCGGGCCGATGCCCGCGACCTCCCCCGCGTCGCGCGACTGCATCGCGTGCTCGGGCCGCTCGATCGCGCCGACGATCTGGAAGTCGCCGTCGTGCTTGGCGAGGAAGATGAGGCGTTGGCCCATTCGTCCCGCGGCGCCGGTGATTGCGATGGTGGTCATCGAAGTGCTCACTCTGTCATCCTGAGGTACTCCGAAGGATCTAGCTGCAAACGGACGGGCCGCGAATCCCAAGCTAGATCCTTCGGAGTACCTCAGGATGACAACAAGGCCATTCTAAAACTCCGCCACCGGCACGTTCGCGCCGCTTAGCTTTACCTTATGCGACGCGATCATCTTCGCGTCGCCGCCTAACGCGCGGACGATCGCTTCCAGGTCATCGGCTACCTGTACGGGGCGATTCGACAGCTTCCCGTGCGGCTCTTCGCGCGGGGCCATGTCCTGAACCGATTTCATGTCGACGCCGGTGTGATACTTCACCGTCGCGTTCGGGTCTTTCAGCTCGTGGCCCGTCAGGATGCAGGCGACGGTTTCGTCGCGGCCGATCACCTGTTCTTCGAGCAGCTTGTGCAACCCGGCGATGCTGGCGGCGCTGGCGGGCTCGCAGCCGAAGCCCCAGCGGGCGACCATGGCGCGATGTTCGAGGATTTCGTCGTCGCTGACCTCGCGGACGACGCCGTTCATCGTGTCGATCGCGCGCAGCGCCTTCGGCAGGTTCACCGGCCGGCTGATCTCGATGGCACTGGCGACCGTGTGCGGGTGGTAATTGCTCTCGTCGAGGGCGGCGTAGTGCTTCTGCGCGATCGTCACATCGTACTTGCCGCCGTCCCACTTCAGGCCGCGTTCGGAGACGAGGACGTTCAGCGTGTTCGCGCCGCTGGCGTTGATGATCGCCAGACGCGGGATCTTCTTGATCAGTCCCAGGTGCTTCATCTCGGCGTACGCCTTGCCGAAGGCGGAGCAGTTGCCCAGGTTCCCGCCGGGGACGATCACCCAGTCCGGCGGCTCCCAGTCGCGCGCTTCGAGGATGCGGAGCATGATGCTCTTCTGCCCCTCGAGGCGGAACGGGTTGACGGAGTTCATCAGGTAAATGCCAAGCTGCGGCACGTCGACGGCGATCTGCCGGACCCGACGGAGGCAGGCGTCGAAGTCGCCCTGGATCTGGAGCGTCAGCGCGCCGTAGTCGAGCGCCTGCGACAGCTTGCCGAACGAGATCTTCCCGCTGCCGATGAACACGAACCCCTGCATCTCGGCCAGCGATGCGAACATCGCCAGGCTGGCGCTGGTATTGCCGGTCGACGCGCACGCGACCTTCTTCGCCCCGACGATCCGCGCGTGCGTAAACGCGGCCGTCATCCCGTTGTCCTTGAAACTGCCGCTTGGGTTGAGGCCCTCGTATTGCAGCAGCAATCGACCCGGGTTCATCCCCATCTGCCTGGCGAGCAGGTCGGCCTGCTGGAGCATGGTTCGCCCCTCGCCGATGCTGACGACGTCGGCCTCGGTGCGGTAGAAGGGCATCAGCTCGCGGAAGCGCCAGACGCCGGAGAAGTCGAGCCGACCGGCCGTGCCGGTGCCTTTGGTCGCCCAGCGGCCTTCGAAGTAGTTGAGGCTCTTGGGGACGGGGAGGCGGTCCCAGTCGTATTGGATGTCGAGCAGGCTGCCGCATTTCGGGCAGGAGACGTGCACCTCGTCGATGCCAAACGTGCCCGCGCAGGCGGGATTGATGCACTTCTGAAACGCGGCGGCGGTCATACGGTCAAGTTAAGAGGGACGGGGGGAAACGTCAAAGACAGGGGAAGGATGAACCACCAAGACACGAGGGGCACCAAGCGGTTGTCTTTAGATCCAAATTCCTCGGCCTAAAATAAGCGGCCATGATTCTCGAACGTCTGGATCTGCAGGATGACCATTGCGACGGACGTTCGAGAATCGTGCTCCTATTTTAGTATGCGCATTCGATTCAGGATATGAGAGAACTGCCTGGTGCTCTTCGTGTCTTGGTGGTTCACTTTCTGATTCAGAACCCCCGGCGTTTCGCGGCGACTTCGTTGGCGCGCTGGTGCTCGGTTGCCTTGCGCAGCGCGCGACGTTCGAGCCAGGTGAGGCTCTGCATGCCGTGGGCCGACACCTTGGCGAGGATGGCGTCGATCTGCTTCTGCTCGTCGCGCTGGGCGGTGATGCGCTTGGCGACGCGTTTGGCGGCCCAGCGCGAGGTGCGCTTGCGCTTGGGCATCCCCGTGTCGTAGGCGGCGCTGTAGTCGGCTTCGTCCTCCTCGAAGCCCCACGGTCCCGCGGCGAGCAGTTGCCGGCGGAAGCTCAGGCAGGTCAGGAAGCAGCTCAGCGCGATGAGGATGAGCAACAACCCGCCGGCGACCGTGCCGAACGTCGCGATGCCGATCATCGCCATGATCACCGAGCCGCCCAGGCCGATGTTCACGGTGAGGAGCATCGACTTGTAATAGCCCATCGGCTTCCACAGGATCGACTGGAGCATCTGTCCGCCGTCGAGTGGGAAGACGGGGATGAGGTTGAAGATCAGCAGCCCGTAGCTGACGGTGTACATCCAGAACAGATAGCTGGAGAGCTGGAGCCAACCGGGATGGACGACGGCCTCGAACGCCCGGCCGAACGTCCAGGGCCCGAACGGGAAGATGCCGAGGGTGAAGTAGAGGCCGAGACCGCACAGCAGGCAGATGACGACGTTGACGAGCGGTCCGCCCGCGACGGTGACAAACGTCGGCCACGGTCGCCGCGGCGCCATCGCCATCGCCAGGCCGCCGAGGGGCGTCATCAGGATTTCGTCGGCGTTGCCTCCGACCGACCGCGCGGCGAAACAGTGGCCGAACTCGTGCAGCAGGATGACCGTGAAGAGCATCGTGACGCTCTGCACGCGCATCGCGACGCTGGAGCCGAACCCGCCGATGCCGAACAGCAGCACGAGCACGATCAGCAGCGCCAGCGACGCGTGCATGCGCACGCGGATGCCGAACACGGTGAACAGGTGGAAGGACCCCGTGAACAGCCACATCAGCGGATTGCCCGTGGCGTCGCTTCGATCCCGGTAGTACGGCCGATCCTGCCACGCCATCACAACGCCTCATCGCGCAAAGCAGAATGAACCGCGGATGAACGCAGATGAACGCGGATCGGAGAGAAGGAAAGATTCTGTTCTGACTGATCTGCGTTCATCTGCGTTCATCTGCGGTTTCAAGTTCTTCTTACTCAGTGCCGCTGCGGTAAAATCGCTCGTACATCAGCAACGTCGCGATCGTCTTCCCATCCACGATCCGCCCTTCCTTGATCATGTGGATGGCCTCGTCAAACGGCACCGGATTGAGCTCGATCTCCTCGCCCTCTTCCAACGCCGCGTTCGACTGCTCGAGATCGTAGGCGGCGTAGGCATACATCTTCTCGCTGAGGATGCCCGGCGAGGTGTAGAAATTGCCCAGCGACTTGAGCCGTCCGGCGAGGTAACCCGTCTCTTCCAGCAACTCCCGGCCGGCGCAGTTGATGGGATCCTCGTTCTTCTCCAGCGTGCCGGCGGGCAGCTCCAGCAGGATCTGCCCGACTGCATACCGACGGTTGCGGATGAGCAGGACGGTCTCATTCGGGAACAGCGGCAGCACGCAGACCGCGCCGGGGTGGACGATGACCTCGCGCTGCGTGCGCTTCTCGGTCTCCTCGTTCTCAAGGTGATGCACCTCGAGCCGGACCTTCTTCCCGTTGTAAAGCGTTTGCTTCTCGATGAGGCGGTAGGCCACGTTCACGCTCCTTCGCCGGGATTATACCCGCGGCGCCGTCATCGTCCCGTAGGGGCGAAGCTTGTCTTCGCCCGCGTTTGGTCAACGATGGAGGACGAACACAAGGTTCGCCCCTACGGGTTGCACCCGCAAAAACAATCGTATCCCCGCGCAATTCAACGCGTAGGAATCGCTTGACTACTCTGCTACGTTACCTCGTTGACGATGCTGCGCGGATACTTGATCTATTTCGTCATGTTCATCGCCCTGGGCCTCGGCCTGTGGGGCGTGCTGCGCGTCGGCGCGACGCTTCAGGCGCCGGCCGAGATCGCGGGAGAGTGGCGGGTGCGCTGGGAGACGACGTCACCGACCGGCAGCGGCTACCACGGCACGATGAAGATCGAGCAATCCGGGCGATATTGCACGTTTCGCTTCGACGGGACCCGCACCATGAGCCTGAAAATGGTCGGCGGCACGGCATTGGGGCAGACCGATGCGCAGCAGCCGGTGGCACGCCTGGTGGGCGGGGACTACCAGATGACCCTCCAGCGCACCGCCAACCGCGACGAACTTCGGCTGGAGATCTCCGGACGCGACCACTTCCGCGGCTTCGCGGACCGCGTCAATCGCCCGGGCGACAGCGCAGCGAGCCCGTCGTCCACGCTTCCCCCGGTGGCGGATGCACGGCGTTAACGTCATTCTCATCCTGGTCGGGCAAATCGCACTGATCCTGGCACTGAGCCGGGTGATGGGGCTGCTCTTCTCGCGCCTGCACCAGCCGCAAGTCATGGGCGAGATGATCGCCGGCATCATGCTCGGCCCGAGCCTCTTCGGCTGGCTTGCGCCCGAGGCGTCGGCCGTCATCTTCCCGCCGGCTAGCGTGCCCTACCTGAACGTGCTGAGCCAGGTCGGCGTGATCTTTTTCCTCTTCCTGATCGGCCTGGAACTCGACCCCAAGCTCATCCGCAACCGCGGGCACGCCGCCGTGGTGATCAGCCACGTGAGCATCATCGCGCCGTTCCTGCTGGGCGCGGCGCTGGCGCTGTACCTCTATCCGCTGGTGTTCAACCGCACGGAAAACGGGACGATGCGGTTCACCGCCGTGGCGCTGTTCATGGGCGCGGCCATGAGCATCACCGCGTTCCCCGTGCTCGCGCGGATCCTCACCGAGCGCAACCTGCACAAGACGCAGGTCGGCGCGATCACGATCACCTGCGCCGCGGTGGACGACGTCAGCGCGTGGTGCATGCTGGCGTTCGTCGTCGGCGTCGCCCGCGCAAAGGGGCTGGAGCCGGCGATGTGGACGGCGGCGCTCTCGGTGGTCTATGTGCTCGTGATGTTCTTCGCCATCCGCCCCCTCGTGCGCCGCGTCGAGAAGGTGTACGACCGACAGGGCCGGCTCAGCCAGAACGTCGTGGCGGTCATCTTCCTGCTCATCCTCGCCTCGGCGTGGACGACGGAGGCGATCGGCATCCACGCGCTGTTCGGCGCTTTTCTAATGGGCGCGATCATGCCCAAGGGCACGCGCTTCGTCCGCCACCTCAGCGAAAAGATGGAGGACTACACCGTCGTCTTCCTGCTGCCGATCTTCTTCGCGTACACGGGTCTCAAGACGCAGATCAACCTGCTCAACACGCCGGACCTGTGGGGAATGACGGCCCTGATCATCGCCGTCGCGTGCCTGGGAAAGTTTGGCGGGTCGACCATCGCCGCCCGCGCCTGCGGCATCCCGTGGCGCGAGGCATCCGCCATCGGCATTCTCATGAACACGCGCGGGCTGATGGAGCTGGTCATCCTCAACATCGGCCGGGAGCTGGGCGTCATCACCGATGCGGTCTTCGCGATGATGGTGATCATGGCCCTGGTCACGACGGCATTGACGACGCCGGTGCTCAACCTCGTGTATCCCGAGCGGATGTTCGGCATCGAGAAGATCGCCGGCGCGGCAGGGGGGGTCGGGAAGCAGGTGCGCAAGGCGTTTTCCGTGCTCATCCCGGTGTCGGACCCAACCAGCGGCTCGTCATTGCTGAAGGTCGCGTCGATGTTGACCGGGACGAAGACCGACCATGAGCTGCTCGCGCTGCACCTCAAGCCCCCGGTCGATCGCGACGCCTACCGCGCCGGCCTCGACGACGCCGCGGCCGCGGGAGGACAGGATACGACGTTCGGCCCCCTGCTCACCGAGGCGAAGCGCGTCGGGGTCAACGTTGAGCCGATCTCCTTCGTCAGCCGCGACATCGCCGACGACATCGCGGGGGTCGCGCAGACGCGGCACGTCAACCTCGTGCTCATGGGGTTCCACCGCCCCGTCATTGGCCACGCGATTCTGGGCGGCACCGTCCACCGCGTCTTCACGACCACGCCATCGGACGTCGCGATCTTCGTCGACCGCCAGTTCACGGGCGCGAAGAAGATCCTCGTCCCCTACCTCGGCGGCACGCACGATCGGCTGGCGCTGGAGCTGGCCGATCGCATGGCGCGGAACGCGGGCGCGGCGGTGACCGTACTGCACGTCGTCCCACCGAAGCGTCACGACGAGGCGGCGGCGCTCGGCGCGAAGACGGAGGTCGAGAAGACGTTCGCCGAGGCGGGAAAGGCGGCGGCGATCGCGTTCAAGGTCATTGAACACTACTCGCCGGTCACCGCGGTGCTGGACGAGGCGAAGGACGCGGACCTGATCGTGATCGGCGTTTCCGAAGAGTGGGGCTTGGAATCGCAGTTGCTCGGTTGGCGCCCGCAGCGGATTGCGGATGAAAGTCCGACGTCGCTGCTGATCGTGCGGAAGTTCGGGCAGGCGCCGCAACCGAGCCCATCCGTACCCAGCGCTGCGCCGATGACGCCCACGACGACACAAGTGCAGCCCATCCACAACATGTAGTGTGGACAACCCGACGCGCACGCAAAATAGGGTTGCGTTCGAAGATTGATTCGCTAATTTCACGCGCACGGATGGCGGGTAGAGAAAAATGACTTCGCCGACCTACCGGATGATCGCCATCGACCTCGACGGCACGCTGTTATCGCCCGAGGGGAAGGTGACCGAGCGGGCGAAGGCCGCCGTCCACAGTTGCCTCTCGGCCGGGTTGCTCGTGTGCTTCGCGACGGGGCGGAACTGGACGGAGAGCAAGACGGTGCTCGACGCCGTCGCGCACTACGACTCGGCGGTGTTCGTCGGTGGCGCGATGGTGGTGGACACGAAGCAGCAAGTCACGCTGCACCGCACGATGATGGCGCCGCGCCTCGCCGCCGACGTCTGCCGCGAGCTGGAATCGAGCGGCCACGCGGTGCTGGCGCTGCAGGACACGGGGACCGCCGGCGTCGACTATCTCATCACCGCCGACGTCGGGCTCAACCCCGCGACGGCGCACTGGATGCGCGTGACGGCGGCCAAGGTGCACCGTATTCCGTCGCTGGCGGACTACGCGCACGAGCACACGATTCGCGTCGGCATCGTGGCTGAGCCCGATGAGGTGGCGCGAGTCGAACGAGAATTGGCGGAAAAGTTCGGCGAGCGGATCATGATGATGTCCATCCGCGTCCCCACCGCGGGCGTGACGGTGCTCGAGGTCTTCGACCCGGCCGTCAACAAGTGGGAAGGGATCATGCACGTGGCCAGACGTCACAACGTCGATCCCAGCCAGATCATCGCGATCGGCGACGACGTGAACGACGTGCCGATGATCTCGCGTGCGGGGCTGGGCGTGGCGATGGGAAACGCGCGGGACGAGATCAAGGCGTTCGCGAAGCGCGTGATCGGACATAACAAGGACGAAGGGCTGGCGGAGTTTCTGGAGGAGTTGGTCGCGCAGCACACCGTGACGCCGATGGACAAGACCGACGGCGCCGCCGACGCGGCAGCGTGACGTTGGGAGACGGGTAGTCGAGCAGCGGGCGCTTCAAGCGCCCGACCGCACCGCACTCCGGCCGCAGGATGGGCCGGTGCATCGAGCAGGGATGGTGCGAAAGGATTCGCAGGCTCAAACGGCTGGCACGCAGGGCTGCGTGCCAGCCGTTTTTTCATGCGCCGCCGCGCGAATCCCTTGCTCATGCCGGCGAGTTTACGTCATTCCGAGGGAGCCTTGGC
>JBAUGM010000084.1:0-13711 GCA_049679725.1 Tepidisphaeraceae bacterium | reverse complement strand
GCGGCAGAGCAAGCCTCGCGCGCGGGTGAGCGGCGTCTGCTCTGCCCCCTCTCCCCCGCCCTCTCCCCGGGTACGGGGAGAGGGAGTGGATTCTCGTCG
Source organism: Tepidisphaeraceae bacterium (assembly GCA_049679725.1). Lineage (GTDB taxonomy): Bacteria > Planctomycetota > Phycisphaerae > Tepidisphaerales > Tepidisphaeraceae > DASYWJ01. Next base: position 13,612 of record JBAUGM010000084.1, on the reverse strand, counting down.
CCGTTCTCGACGCGGCCGAGCAGGACGGTGCAGGAGCCGCAGTCGCCCTCGGCGCACACGACCTTCGTGCCGATCAGCCCCAAGTCGTAGCGGAGGAAGTTCGAGAGGGACTGGAACGCCATCGCACCCGCGACGCGATGAGGTTGGCCGTTGACGTGGATGAGCAGGTGGTCACGCATGATCTGACCCACCCGGCGGGGTCGGTCGATTATACACGACATCGCCCGCGAGGGTGACGCGGCGGACGTGGCTTTCGAGCGATATCGCCGTGTCGTTGACGTCACGCTCGACGAGTCCGAGGGCCGGCCCGGCGTCGAGGCCCGCGCGCTGGAGTTCGTCGAGCGCGCCGCGGAGGAGCGTCGTGACGGCCGGTCGACCGAGCAGCATGAGGACGACGTCGTCGGTCCGCGCGACGGGCGGGATCGGGCCGCACGCGATCTCGATGAAGCTCAGGGGCTTGCCGATTGCAAACGAGCCGATCTCGCGATCGAGGTGCATGATCCGCGCCGGCGCGAGCGTGGCGCGAAACAGCGCCTCGCTCGGCGTCGCGTATCGCGATCGGCCGGCCTGAACCTTCAGGAACTGTGCCATCTCCGCCAGGATCGACACCGTCGGCGACGCACCGACGTCCGTGCAGATCGAGTAGTCGATCCCGCGCGACACCACCTCGTCCAGCGGCATGATCCCGGAGCCGAGGAGCGTGTTCGACGTGGGACAATGCGCAACGCATGACCGCTTCTCCGCGATCACGTCGAACTCTTCGTCCGACATGCGGACGCAGTGGGCGAGGATCGGGTCGCGATCGAGCAGTCCATCGCGGCGGTAGACGTCGGTGTAGTTGGCGTATTCGGGATACAGCGTGGTCTCGACGAGCTGCTTCTCGCGGAGTTGCTCGTTGAGATGCGTCTGCATGCGCAAGCCGTGCTTTGCAGCGAGGGCGACGGCACGCTTTCGCAGCGGCGTGCTGACGGCGACGGCGAAGCGGTCTGTGACGATGAAGCGATTGCCGAAATCCTCCGCCAGCTCTTTCACGGCCGCGTCGAGGGCCGCCTCGTCCGTACACAGTGCCGGTGGACAGTTCTGGTTCATCAGCACGAGGCCGACGGACCACGCCTTGGGCAGGCGCTCGAGCGCAACGCCCGCCGCGGCGACGTGCGTTGTCATGTACGCGGAACCGCCCACGACGCCGTTGGCGAGGGTGTCGGCGAGGAAGGTGTCGACGACCTGCTGCGCGACGTGCGGGTCTGCGCACCGCGCCTCGGCGGGAAAGACGTTGCGGTTCAATCCCGCGATGAGACGACCTTCGGGCGGATTGCCCCCGACGCCCTCGACGAAGCGCCCGCGGATCGGATGCTGCGGGATGTGGATGTGGGCGTCGAGAAAGGGCGGGGTGATGACGTTGTCAGTTCGGCGCTGCGGTCGCGAAGACGCGGTTCGACTGCGCTCACCGCGGGCAAGCGACTTCGGCAGCGTCGCGGCGGGACCGATGTAGTCGATCTTCCCCGAGTCGTCACCCGACATCGCGCCGTCGGGGATGAACTCGACGGTTCCATCCGCGCGCGGGTTCAGGATCGGACCGAGGATGGTCTGCGCGCGGCTCACGCGGGGCGCACCAGCCGCCCGAGGGGCTTGGAGACGATCTTGCCGCCCTGGAAGACGGTCGTGCCGCGCACGAGCGTGCGCATGACGACGCCGCGGAACGTCCGGCCGACGTAGGGGCTCATCTTGTGCCGGTAGTGCAGGTCTTCCGAGCGCAGCGTGAACTCGCGGTCGAGGTTGACGAGGCACAGATCGGCGTCGAACCCGACGCGGATGTCACCCTTGCCCTGCAGCTTGAAGACGCCCGCGACGTTCGTCGACGTCGCCGCGGCGATACGCGGGAGCGGGACGGCTTCGTTGGACCTGGGCGTCAACAGGACCGGCAGCGTCGACTGGACGCCACAGATCCCGCCCCAGGCGCGCAGGAAACTGCCCAACTTCCGTTCAGGTGAGGAGGGCGAGTGATCCGATGTGACGAAATCGATCTCGCCGCGCGACAGGTGCGACCAGAGGGCGCGCTGATCGGGGAGCCACCGCAGCGGCGGGGCGCACTTGCCGAGCGTGCCGAGTGAGTCGAGATCGCTGATCGTGAACGCGAGGTAGTGGGGACAGGTTTCGCACGTGATCGGTAGACCGCGCCGCCGGGCGTCGAGCACCAGCTCGATGCCGAGCCCGCAGCTCACGTGCACGATGTGCAGCCGGCACCCGGTTTCCTCGGCCAGCAGAATCGCGCGCTGGATCGCCTCGATCTCGGCGATGATCGGGCGCGAGGAAACGAAGGGGAACCATCCTTCACCCGCACGGGCGAGGTCCTGACCCAAACCCTTCGTCAACGATTGATTCTCCGCGTGCACGGCAACGACGAGCCCAAACTCCTGCGCGGCGAGCATGCCGCGGTAGAGCGTGTAGTCGTCGGCCCAGGCGAACTCGTCGATGCCGGCTTCGCACATGAACGCCTTGAAGCCAACGACGCCGCGCTGTGCGAGTTCTTCCATGTGGTCCAGACTCTGCGGCGTCAGGCCGCCCCAGAGTCCGAAGTCGGTGAGGCTCTTCTCCTGCGCGGCCGCGAGTTTTGCGTCGAAGCTCGCGCCGTCGAGGACGGGCGGCGAACTGTTGAGGGGCATGTCGAAGAAGCACGTCCCGCCGCCAGCGGCAAGGGCGGCCGAACCGGTGGCGATGCCCTCCCACTCCGTGCGGCCGGGCTCGTTGAAGTGGACGTGGGGGTCAATGACGCCCGGGAAGATGTGCAGGCCGGTTGCGTCGATCTCCTCGCGCGCGGGACCGGCGATGTCGGGCGCGACCTCGACGACCTTTTCATCGCTGACGGCGATACTCGCGCTCGCCACGTCGCGCGTGGTCACCACCGATCCGTTGCGGATGATCAGGTCGTAGGGCACGGGTTAACTTCCGCGATAGGTCGAGTAGGACCAGGGCGACACGAGCAGCGGCACGTGGTACGAACCGTTCACGTCGTCGACGTTGAAGACGATAGGCACGACGTCGAGAAAGCGCTTCGCGTCGGGGTGCGAGCGCGCGGCGAAATATCCGCCGACGTGGAAGACGAGGCGGTACGTGCCGCGCTGGAGGTCGTCGCCGGCGAGCAGCGGGGCGGGGGTTCGGCCGTCGTGGTTCGTCTCGACCTCGACGAGCGGCCCGGCGTCGCCGGGATCGCCGACGCGGAACAACTCGATCCGCATCCCGGCCGCGGGCTTGCCGTGGGCGGTGTCGAGGACGTGCGTGGTCAGTTTGCCGCCGTTCATGGTTTCGGCTCCCGCGTGATCGTGCCGATGATCAGGCCGTACGGCTCGTCGGTGGCGACGAAGATGTCGTTCTCGAACGTTAGGCCGAAGGGCTCCAAGTTGAACGGGATGCGGTGCAGGTTGGGCAGCGTGAACGAGATCGAGTCGATCGCCTCGCACGCCGACAGCGCCGCGTCGCCCATGTCTTTGAGTGTCTGCTGAACGCCGAGGCTGTGGCACGTGGCGAACGTCGTGAGGATCGCGTTGTCGATGGATTTCGCGAAGGACGCGAAGTCGCCGGCGAGCGTGTTATACGTCCAGTCCGCGTCGACTCTCGTCGCCACGATGCGGTCGCTCGTGTCTCTCAATGTGCGATAGCGGTCGTCGACGAAATCGCGCCATTCGGAGGCCGTCGTCTTCAGCACGAGCAGCCCGCGCACGCCGCCGCGCAGCCCCGGCTCTTGCCCCGCGCGGTCGAGCACGGCTCTGGCATAGCGGTGTTGCGGGCCGGCGCTGGTGAAGGCGTGATCGTGCGGCTTCCCGTCCACCACGATGCGCTGCCACGACGATTGCGTGAGCTCGATCAGCGCCGCCGACACTTGCGGGTAGGTTGCGAGAAAGTGGCGGAGGAGGATGAGAGCAAACTGCTCGATCGAATCAAATTCGTGCTCCTTGGCCAGCACGTACACCGTGTTCCTCATCGAGTCGGTCGCGATGCAGGCGCGGTTGTCGCCCTCGCAATACGCGGCGTCGAAGTCGCCTTCGAGTTGGATGTTCGCGGTGATCTCGAACAGCTCATGGCGGGCCCCGTTGCGGACGATCTTCGTCAGCCGGACGTCGCTCTTGCCGTATGAATTGTGACCCAGTGTGCCCACGCGTTATTGACCCTCTTCGATCGCGTCGATCAGCCGCAGCCGTGCGATCTTCGCGATCTCGGTCAGGGCGGTGTCCATCTCCTGGCCGGGATTGTTCTTTAGCCGCACGGGAAACGCGGCCAGGATCGCGCCCTTCCTGTTCTCCCGCGCGCAAATGACGAACGGGAAGCCGAACCGCTCGCGGTACTCGGCGTTGTATCGGTTGAACAGTCTAACCTCGTCCGGCGACAGCGCCGTCAAACCCGCCGCGCGCTGTTCGGCGGTAGACTCGCGCGTCAGGTCGCCTTCGCGAGCCATCTTACCGACGAGATCCGGGTGCGCGCGGATCAGGCCGAGCTTTTCCGCTTCGTCCGAGACGCGCACCGTCGCGACGAGCTTCTCGTGGAGCGATTCCACCGAAGCGAACGGGCGATTCGGGTATGTCCGCCGCGCGATCCACGGCGAGTGCTCGAATACGTGGCCGACCGTGGCGACGAACTGCGACTCGTCCATCGCGTTGAGGTTGTCCAGCGTCGTCCTCTTCATCGTGGCTTGGGCGTCTCGCCCGAGCTTCTCTCTTTCCAATTCGCTCCGCTCGAACGCACGGGCGAGACGCCATGCCACGTTTTTGGGGCAATCACGTCTGCACGACCAACTCATGCAGCACCCGGGCGGCCAGCACCACGTCCTCGACGCGGCTGAACTCCGCGGGGTTGTGGCTGATGCCGTCCTTGCTCGGGACGAACAGCATCGCCGTCGGCAAGCGCGGGGCGAGGATGGCGGCGTCGTGCAGGGCGCCGCTGACGGCGGTGGCGGTCGAGTTGGCGATCGTCGCACAGGCGCGCGATAGCTTGGCGCAGAGGTCAGCGTTCATCTGCACGGCCGGTGCGTCTTCGGTCCGCTCGATCGCATGCTCAATCCCGCGACGGCTGCACACCTGCTCGATGCGCTGGCGGATCTGTGCCTCACCGTCGGCCAGCACGTCGTTCGACGGGCTGCGGAAGTCGATCGTAAAGTCGACTGTCGCGGGGATCACGTTGATCGCGTTCGGCTGACACTCGATCCGGCCGACGGTCATCACCGTCGACTCACCGAGTCCGTTCGCGAGCCCTTCGAGCTGGAGGATGCACACCGCCGCCGCGGCGAGGGCGTCTTTGCGATCAGCCATCGACGTCGAGCCCGCGTGGTTCGCGACGCCGCGCAGCTCCACGCGGTACTGCCTGCGCCCCGCGATGGCGGTGACGACGGCCAACGGCACGCCGGCGTTCCACATGCCCGGGCCTTGCTCGATGTGCACCTCGACGAAGCCGAGGTAGTGCCGCGTGTTGAACGTGTCGTCGATCAACAGGGATGGCCGGACGTCGTGATGACTGCCGGCTTCGAGGTAACTCTCGCCATGCGCGTTACGCATCCGCGCAAGTTGCTCCGCCGACAGGTCGCCCACCCACGCCCGGCTGCCGAGCATGCCGAGGCCGAAGGTCGCGCCTTCCTCCTCCGCGAAGATGACCAACTCGAGCGGCGGGGCGGAAACACCGTCTTCCTTGGCCGCGCGGAGGACTTCCAGCGGCGCGACGACGCCGGCGACGCCGTCGTAGTTCCCGCCGTGGGGGACGCTGTCGATGTGCGACCCGCTGAGCCAGACGGGCGCGTCCCACGCGAGCGACTGCTGCCGCGCGTGCGCGTTTCCCGCGGCATCGATTCGCACGGTGCAGCCGGCGCGCTTCGCCTGCTCGATCACGTAGTCGCGCGCGTCGCGCCAGGAGGGTGAGAACGTGGGCCGATCCGCGCCGCCGGGCGATTCGGTGAACCGCGCGATGGCGTCGATGTCGGCTCGAATTCGGTCAACGCTGATGGGCATGGCAGAGTTTAAGTAAGCCGCAGATGAACGCAGATGAACGCGGATAAGAGAAAGAGAATGCTTCTGTATCTCATCTGCGTTTATCTGCGTTCATCTGCGGCTAAATCACTTCCCGAATTCCTTCCGCCACCTCTCGCCCGTCTGTTCCATGTCGCCGGCCCGGCCCGTGCGGCGCATGCGCGTCAGCGTCGGCATGCCGAGCAGAAATTCCTGCATCCAGTCGCGGGCGAACTCGCCGCGCTCGGTTTCGGCGAAGATCTTGCGCATCTCGGCCTCGTTCACGACGCGCGGGCCGCGCGTGCGGATCGCGAACTCGCAGGTGCGGCTGGAACGGCAGGTGATGTATTCCTCGATGCCGACCTCGTCCATCACGTCGATCACGCTGCGCAACGAGCGGATCGCCTTCGCGTACGCGAAGCTCGGCGGGTAGCCGTTGTCGACCATGATCTGGTAGGTCAGGCGCATGAGTTGGATCGCGCCGCCGTAGAGGACTTGTTCCTCGAAGTTGTCGCCCTCGGTTTCCTGCTGGAACGTCATCTCGACGACCCCGGCACGCGTCGAGCCGACCGCCTTGCTCACCGCCAGCGCGATTTTCATCGCATCGCCGGTCGCGTCGTGGTCGACGGCGACGCAACCGTACACGCCTTCGCCCTTCTTGAACTTCTCGCGGACGAACGCGCCCGGTGCGTTCGGCACGAACAGCACGGTGTTCACGTCCTTCGGCGGCGTGATCTGCCCGTACAGCACGGAAAACCCGTGGCAGAAGCACAGCGTCTGCCCGGGTCGCAGGTAGGGGCCGATGTCCTTCTTGTAGATCGGCGGCTGGACCGGGTCGGCCAACTCAATCAGCAGCACGTCCGCCTTCTTCGTCGCCTCGGCGATGGAGAACGCCTCGAACCCGTCCGCCTTCGCCTGCTCGCGCGACTTGGAGCCTTCTTCCGGCCCACGACAACCAATGATGACGTGAAATCCGCTGTCGCGCGTGTTCGCCGCCTGTGCCTTGCCCTGGATGCCGTAGCCGATGACGGCGATCGTCTTGCCTTTGAGGATCGACGCGTCCACGTCGGCGTCGCGATAGATGCGTTCCATGACGTTTCTCCGAATCGTTTTAGCCGCCAAGGACGCCAAGAACGCCAAGGGAAGAAGCTGTTCTCTGTCTTCCTTGGCGTGCTTGGCGTGCTTGGCGGCTCAATTCTCTCACAGAGCAATCTCCCGGTTCACGTTCTTGTAATAGATGTACTTCGCCGGCGTCGGCCCCGTCGCGTAGAACGACTGCGGGCAGTAACTCCCCATCCAGAGAAAATCGTCCTTCTCGACCTCCATCCATTCGCCGTCGAGGTAGTACATGCCCTTGCCTTCGAGCATGAGCAAGCCGTGCTCCATCACGTGCGTCTCGACGTACGGCAGGCCGTGGCCGCTTTCGAAGGTGAAGATGTTCATGGCCAGGTCGTAACGCAGGTCGTCGGGGATGAGTGTTTGCAGGCGTGAATGCTCGTTGTTCATCCAGGCTGAAGCGGTGGTGTTCGCCGCATTGCCTACGAGAGATTCGTACATCTCGATTCCGCTGCTTGGCTCGTACACCTTTCGCAAGGCGAGCAGCGACGTGGGTTCATCGATGCTCAGATCGAAGCCGCGGGTTGGCGGGATCAACGCGAAGCTTCCGGCCGTCAGACTTGACAGGTTGCCGTCATCGAGTTCGAGCCGACCGCCGCCGCTCAATATGAAGAGAAAGGTTTCCGTCCTCCCATCGGCGCGATAGGCGCAGCCGCCGCTCTCCTGCACGTTCGCGAGATACTGCACAAAGTTCGCACCAAGTGCAGGTGCGGCCAGAACGAACGCTTCGGCATTCTCCCAACTCGGCAGGCGCGAGGTTGGAAATCCTTCCAGCGGGAACAGCGCGTACCGCTGGCGCGCGCGAGCGCGGCTGTGAACCAGTTGATTCGGAGCTCTCATTCAGTTGCTTCCAGTGGGAAAAGCTCGACGCGACTTGTCCTGACGGACTGTGTCATTCCGGGGGGCCTGTTATAGCCGCCGGCGCAACGTCAGACAAACAGATCGACGATCCGCTGCGCGTCAACGTCGACCAGCCCGCGATCGGTCAGCTTCAGAGTCGGGATGACCTCCAGCGCCATGAAACTGAGCGCGCCGAAGGGGTCATGCAGCGTGGAGCCGAGCTGTTTCGCGGCGGCGAGGAGGGTGCGGTAACCGTCGGCGACTTCCGCGATGGGGCGATCGCTCATGAGGCCCGCGACGGAGAGGCCGAGGGTTGCGAGCGCGCGGTCGCCGGACGCCACGGCGAGCCCGCCGTGCATGTCGGCGACGGCGCGGACGGCGGTCGTCATGGAAACGTCGTCGCAGCCGATGACGACGAGGTTGTGATGGTCGTGCGCGAATGTGCCCGCGATCGCGCCGCGCTGTAGGCCGAAGCCCTGGATGAACCCCAGACCGATCCGGCCGGAGCCGCCGTGGCGGTCGACGACGGCCATCTTCAGCACGTCGCGGGCGGGATCGGCGATAGCCTGGCCGTCCACGATCATCGCGGCGACCGTGCGGGACTCGGTGATGAGCTGGTCGCGCAGCGAGCCGATGACGCGCATGCGGTTCCCGCGCGCGGGAATGCGGAATGCGTCGGCGGCGAGCGCGATGCGGCAGGTGTTCGACATCGCGGCCGGGACATGCGCGGGTCGCGAGAACGCTTCGACGTCCGGCGTGACGAACTTCCCTGCGCTGAACACGCGTTCGGCGCGCGGGGACTTCAAGTCGCGGAAGACGAACAGGTCCGCGACGCGCCCCGGCGCGATCGCGCCGCGATCGCGCAACCCGAACCACTCCGCGGTGTTCAACGTGCAGCAGCGGATGGCGGTGATCGGATCGATCCCGAACTCAATCGCCCGGCGGAGCATGTCGTCGATGCTCCCTTGCTCCAGCAGGTCCGGCGGCGTGCGATCGTCGGTGCAGAAACAGATCCGCCGGCTGTTGGCGGAGTTGATCAGTGGCAGCAGAGCGTCGAGGTTGCGCGCGTTCGTCGCTTCGCGGATCAGCACGTACATGCCGCGGGCGAGCTTCTCCTTTGCCTCCTCGACGGTCACGCACTCGTGATCGCTCCCCACGCCCGCCGCGACGTATGCATTGAGCGCCGTGCCCGACACGCCCGGCGCGTGCCCGTCGACGGGGCGGCCATGGAACGCGGCGAGCTTGCGGAGGACGTCGGCTTCGCCGTGGATCACGCCGGGGAAGTTCATCACTTCCGCCAAACCGTGGACCACGCCGTCTTTCAACAGTTGTTCGAGATCTTCCGCGGTCAATTTCGCGCCCGCCGTTGCCAACTCTGTCGCGGGGACACAACTCGACGCCATCAGAATCACGCGAAGCGGCAAGCCGCGGGACGCATCCGCCATGAAGCGCACAGCGGCGGCGCCGGCTACGTTCGCGATCTCGTGGGGGTCGGCGACGACCGTGGTCACGCCGCGCGGGACGATAGCGGCCGCGAACTGCGCGGGAAGGCAGAGGCTGCTCTCGATGTGGACGTGCGCGTCGATCAGTCCCGGCGCGACGTACGCACCGGCGAGGTCGATCGTCTCCGTCGCGCTGTAGCCTGTTCCGATGCCGGCGATCATCCCGCCGAAGATCGCGATGTCGGAATCTTCGATCTCGCCGGAGAAGACGTTGACGATTCGCGCGTTGCGGAGAAGCAGTTCCGCCGGCGTGTCGCCACGGGCCGCTCGAAGAAGGTGATGGATGCCATGACGGGGGGTCATGAATTCAGTCGGGGGGTGCCGCGTTTGGCATACGCCTGCTCCACGAGAAACATCACGTCGTCCAACTGCTCCGCAGAATGAAGCCTCACTTGGACGTTGCCATTGCCCCACTGGCCTTTGCCCGTCACGTCACGGCACAAGCCCTTGGGATCGTGAACGTCCGCGAAGTCCATGTTCAGCGTCAGACGCAGCTTCTTCTTCCTCGGCACCACGTCCACGACGTTCGTGTCGCTCTTGAAAGCGATGTAGAGCTTCAGGACGTGTTCCTTTACCTCGGGGCCGAGGGCCAACAACCGATCGCGGAACAACATGAACAGGTCGAGCATGTCGCCCTTGAGCTTCGGGTGGTCGGCGAGCGTGTAGGTATGGTCGTCGGTGTCGTCTTTCTTGCTCTTGCGGTACTGGTCCAAAACCTCGGGTGCGAGCGCCGCGATCGGCCAGACCTTTGCGGCCAGCTTTGCCAGACGCTCGCAGCGCTTAGCGATTTCCTGTTCGTTCCACGTCTCAAGCGTCCCCAGCCCCTCGTTGAGGCGAATCGGACTTTCGGCGAAGCCTCCCTTCATGTCCCGCTTCTCGGAGAACGGACGGTCGCTGTACTCGGAGTTGTAGCCCGTCAGCGTCACGTTCCCGAGCGTATGCAGGTAGCGGGGGTGGACCTCCTGCCAGTTCTCGCCGAGGGTCGCGCGCCAAGCGGCTGGCACGTCCTCGTTCTGCGGCATGATGTGTTCGATGGTGTACTCTTCGACGACCACCCGCTCTTTGCGCCCGAAGTTCTCTAACCTGCGGAGCAGGTAGTTGCGGTTGCGGAAGTTGTACACGTCCTTCACCGACAACTCGCGGGTGAACTCCTCGTCGTTCGGGAACCGCCGGTACGAGTCCTTCAGCAGTAACGCCGCCGTAAAGCTCTCGACATACTTGGTCTTGTCGATGGACTTCGACAGGGTGGCGAACGTCTTGTTCAGCGAGTTCGTCGGGATGCCGCAGATGGCGCGGCGGAAGACATAACTCTCCAGCGTGCGCAGGATGCGCAGCAGGTCGTCACGGCTGATGAGTCCCTCGGCGTGGTCGTCGTAAAGTTCCAGCAGGAACGGGTACGCGACATCCACCCGCAGAGTATTGATGTCGCTCAATGCGTACCGAAGCTCCTTGTCGTTGTCGCGTTCGAGCGCGATGCGGACGAAGTGCTTCGAGTAGCGATGGATGTCGGCGACCGTCTCCATGATCGCGCCGTCGCCGTTTCCGTTGATCTTCGCGTACGTCTTGAACTCGCCGTAGACCTCGCGGATGTTCGGGATGCGCCCCACCTTCAGGGTCAGGTAGTCACGCATGAAGCGGTCGAACTGCGCGGCGTACTCTGCCTGCCCGAAGCTCTGCTCCATCGGGAACCAGTGGTCGGTGTACAACGTCTCCTGCTGCTTGTGTTCCAGCCCCATCAGCACGTAGTTGCGGATCAAGTCGGCCTGGCTCAACTCCAAGCCCGTCGAGTTCAAGCTCTCGAAAATCAACTGCGGGTTGTCATGCTCGCGGTCCAGCGAGATGTCCACGATGACGAGCTTCCCAACGCCCTTGTAGAGCATGTTCAGGTCGAGCTTCGACGCCGCGATCTTCCCCTTGAAGAACTCGAAGTTCTCCGACACCCGCTTCGACTGCTTCTCGGGCGGCTCTTTGCCGTCCACCACCCGCATCAGTGTAAGGCGGTCGGATTGGGTCAGGAGGAGCTTGTACCGCAGTTGGCCGTCCTCCTCGGCGTTGGCGAGGAAGTAGTTCGTCAGCTTCTTCTGCGTGATCTCCGCTTGGTCGCCTTCCTTCTGAAGCGCTTGGCCGAGCGCCGAGAGGATCAGCGATACGGTCGTGAGACGCTGCTGGCCATCGATGACCAGCAGTTGGGGGATTGCCGCGATCTGGTACAGCCCCTTCTGGATGTAGACCACTGAACCGATGAAGTGGCCTGATACGCCATCGTCCGTCGCTGCCCGCTCGATGTCTCGCCAAAGCTGTTCGCACTGCGTCAGCGTCCAGCTATAGGTCCGCTGATAGATGGGAATAATGAACTGCTTCGGTCCCTTGAGGAAGTCGAGGAATTTGGTTTCGGTGGCCTTCATCCGCCCTCCTCGCGTTACCTCGGCGCTCGCGGCGCCTGTTGCACTTTCGTCTCGCCCTTCTCCGTCTTCACCTTGCCCATGATCTTGGCGACGTGGTCGATGAAGACGCGGCCGCCGAGGTTGACCAGGTCGCCGCCGAGGACGCCGCTGTGGATGACTTTTGCGCCGCGGTGGACGGTGAGGCTGCCGGTGATGCGGCCGAAGACGTGCATGCGGCCGCCGTACTCGACGACGACGTCGCCGTAGACGGCGCCGCGGACGTAGAGCTTGCCGCGCTCGATGACCTTCACGTCGCCGCCGATGCTGCCCCAGAGGGTGAACGGCTCGTAGACGATGACGTCGCCGGCGATCTGTCCCCGTTCTTCCCTCACGCGTGCCTCGTGTGTCTCGCGCCGTGTGGGGCGGCGAACCCGCGGTGCTGCGCACCGCCGCTAAGTGTGTGTGTGTGCGTTACGTGAGCGGCGCGTTGGTCGAGTCGTAGTGCGCTTCGCCCAGCGCCTGCTGCAGGCCGCGACGGCTCCGGACCTGGATCGAAAGCAGGATGATCAGCGCGAGCACGGGGAAGCCGACGAACCGCGCCCAGAAGAGCACCGTGCTGTCGGCCAACTCGCCACGGAACTTCACGCGGTGGACGAGTTCGTCCCAGGTGTAGAGCGCGCCCGGGAGCTTGAAGTCGAAATTGTCGGGCCAGAACGCCTGCCACGGGAAGAGCAGCGCCGCGAGGACGACGGTCCAGATGAACGCCGACGTCAGCCGCGCCACGCCGATCAGTCGACCGACGAGCATGATCTTCACGATCAGCAGGAGCACGACGGCGAGGACGATCGTCAGCACGATGCCGAGATAGGCGGTGAGGTTGACGAGGTATTCGAGCTTGGCGATCCACACCGGGTCGATCGCCGAGGCGGTCGTCGTGGGTTGCGTCGTGGCGGGCACCTCGACCGTCGCGCCCGCGCCGCCCGTGAAGTTCAGGACGTCGTTTCTGCCGAGGAAGAAGAGCGCGAGCTGTGCGAGCAGGATGAGCAGCAGGAGGAGGAAGAGCGTGTTCTTCGCCCGCCGGGCGGTCATGATCGCATCGGCGTAGTCGGCGGCGGTCGCAATGGAGTCGGCCATATCAATTCCCTCGGCGGCGATGGGAGATTCGTAACGGAAAACGGGGCGGGTCGCAATTCCGAGGTGCGACTCCCTCTCACCGGTTCTCCGGGGAGAGGGCGGGGGAGAGGGGCGCACGGCGTGGCGAACCGGGAACCGGTCGATGCAAAGTTCGTGCGGATCCTCGAATCGATTGGTTCACTGACGTTTCGCGCACCTTGCCCCTCTCCCCAGCCCTCTCCCCCGAGTACGTGGGAAGAGGGAGTACACATTCGCGCACGCGGCATGCCAGCGAGTTGGACCGCGCATTACGCCGAAGTACATTCCCCCCATGCTCAACCCCGACCTCTCCCGCCAGCGCCAGAAGCGTCTCCTCGACGTCATGCATCGCCACACCCTCGACGCCGTCGTCGTCGGCTTGCCGCACCACGTTTACTACTTCTCCGCCGTGCGGTCGCACTGGCTGCAGGAGAGCGCTTTCGTGCTGATGGCGGACGGGCGCTCGTGGCTGACGAGCGGGAACAAGCCCGCGGAGAGCGCGGCCGTCGATGAGGCGACATCGTACGAGGCGAGTTGGTTCGCAACGCTCCGCCAGGAGCAGCCGGACGTCATCGCGCAGCAGGTGATCGAGTTGCTCAAGTCGCGCGGCGCGAAGCGCGTCGGCGCCCAC
>JBAUGM010000083.1:0-7577 GCA_049679725.1 Tepidisphaeraceae bacterium | reverse complement strand
AACCGCGCGGGGCGGCGCTGACGCTCTGCCCCGCCGCCGTGGTGTGATTTCTCGCGTTTTTCTGCGGTTGTCATGAGGGTTGGCAGGTTCATCCCCGCGTTCTTCGTTCTCGCGCTGACGGGATGCGCGTCGCGCAGTTCGTCGAGCGTATCGACGGTGTCCTATACACCCCCGACCGAATTGAGTGACCCAATCGTCGTCCCCGCGCTCGAAGTCGCGTGCGTGCCGCCCGTCGGTTGGTCCGCGCAACCCCCGAAGGAGTCGAAGAATCACGTTCATCGGGTGTGGCTCAGCCCGACCGGCAACACCGCCTACGGTGTCATCCGCTTCGCGCTGCCGGTTCCCGTTGGGCCCGATGCCGCGCTCTGGGGCTTCCTGCGCGAAATGCGGCGGACCGAGGGGGAGGCCAGACTCATCAGCAAGCAGCGCGACGCCCGCGGGCTCACGTTCGTCGCCGAGGGTGGGCTATACATGATCCGCACAAACCTCACCACCCGCGGGTTTCGAGGCTGGGCGGTGTACGCGGGAACCCTCCGCGGCCGGGAAATCGTGCATAATGAGCTAATCTTGGCTGAGCTCGCCCGAGATCACACGGAAACCGGGGTTGACGGAAACCCCCGATCGACTAGACCGTAGTAACCCTTCCCACGCGGCTCGAACGGATTCGGCCGCAGGTCGTTTGATTTGTACGGGAGGTCCCATGGACGGAATGCTGTTCACGCCGAAGGCCTGGATTCCCGCCTCGTTGCTCGTTGCGCTCCTTGCGGTCGGGTCGGGCTGCCAAAGCGCCCAGCCCGTCTCGGTTCGCAGGCTCATCAGCCATCAGGCGATGATCGACTTCTCCGGATTGAGGTCGGTCGAGCAGTTCGATGGGGTCAAGGCGCAGGGCGCGCCGCCGATGTCGTGGAAACCGCTCGCCGTGAAGCGCGGGCCGCTGTACACGGACATGCAGTGGAAGTCTCCCTCAAGCGCCACCGCCGTCGGCGTGGCGCACGTTCGCATGCCGTTGCCGTTCAATGCGCGGGCGCTGCTGTGGTTCGCCAAAGGCCACTACGCCAAGGAGAGCGAGGACGGGCGGATCCTCGGGCAGTGGGTCGACGAGATGGGCCGGTCGTGGTTCGAGGCCGAGAACAACAAGTACCACGTCCGCGGGTTCATCGTGACCAGGGGGTTCGAAGCCTGGATCATCTATAGCGGCTACAAGATGACGGAGCCGATCGACATGTTCGAGCTGGCGCTGGGGGCGCGGTCGCTGGAGACGATGGTGCCGACACCCAACGCGAAGCGCGCCGTGGCGTCGACGGAAGCGGATTGACGGGCTCACCGATTTACCTTTAGCCGCCTCGCTTGCGAGGCGTCGTGTTTTCGACGCGCGAACAGAAAGCGCCTCGCAAGCGAGGCGGCTAACTGCAAACTGAAGACATCCGAGTTCGTCTCGCGCATACTTCTGTGCGTGACCTTCCCATCGATCCTCGGCTCGATGCTCGTCGCGCTCCTCCTCGGTTGCGCGACGGCGCGAGAACCCGCCCGCGCCCCGATCAACCAAACGAACTACCACGGCTGGCCCGACGCGATCCGCCTGTGCAACGGCACCGTCGAGCTGATCGTCGTCCCGTCGATCGGCGGGCGCATCATCCGCTACGGCTACGTCGGCGGCGAGAACTTCCTCTGGGAAAACGAAAAGCTCGCCGGCGCCGCGCCTTCGACTCAACCCTACAAGAACTTCGGCGGCGACAAGGCGTGGCCCTGGCCGCAGGACGACTGGAAGCGGCTCATCGGGGGATTCTGGCCGCCGCCCGTCGCGTTCGACCAGACGTCGTTTGACTGCGAAGAGATCGACGCGCTCGCGATGCGTCTCACGTCGCGCGTCGCGTCTGAATTCGGTTTCAAGATCGTCCGGGAAGTCCGTCTCGCTCCCCACGGGACGCGCGTCACGATCGAGAGCCGGCTCGTCCCCGAGCCGGGCGCAGTGACCGTCGTCCCCGCCGCCCCGTGGCACGTCACGCAGATGCCGCTCGCCGACCTCGTGCTCGCGCGCGTCGCGCGAGACGCGAGCGAGGCGCCGTTCCGACCCTTGCCGCCGCACGCACCCGCGACTGTCGAGCGCGTCGGTCGCGACGTGCTCGTTCTGAAGCGTCCGGACGCGATGGCCGCGAAGATCGGCATGGACGCGGATCTGCTCGCGTGGGTGAAGGGCTCGACGTTCCTCATCCAGCGACTGCAACCGGTTGAAGGCGCGCCCGCGCACCTTCCCGGCGAGCGCGCGCAGGTTTTCTTCCAAAGCACGACCGGTCCGCAAACGTACTTGGAGCTCGAATTCGCCGCCCCGCGCGGGGGCGTCGCGCCAACGCCGCTGCGCGTCACGTGGGACCTGCACGACCTGCCGCGCGACCTGAAGACGCCGGATGCGATCGCGACGTATCTACGTGCGTTGTGGTGACCTCTCTTCCCGTGAAGCGCCGCCGCTTCACGCGGACCCGGAGATTATCCGTTCCACCGTCCGGCTCATCCGGTAGCATTTCGACATGCACCGCGCGATCCGCACCGTTGTCGTAACGATCGTCGTCGTCTCCTGCGCCGCATCATCGGCGCGCGCCCAATCCGTCGTCGATCCCAACCTCCGCGTGCAAACCTGGACCAAGGGGTTCGACAATCCCACCGGCCTCGCGTTCCTCGGCGACAGCGGGGATGCGCTCGTGCTCGAGAAGAACACCGGCAGAGTTCAGCTCATGCGCAACCGCGCGATCGTCGGCACGGCGCTGGACCTGCCCGTCGCCAACGCCAGCGAGCAGGGCCTCCTCGGGGTGGCGCTGTCGCCGCAGTTCGCCACGGACAACTTCGTCTACCTGTATTACACCGCTTCGACCCAGGATGGCGGGCAACCGTTCGACAACCGTGTCGACCGGTTCAAGTGGAACGGCTCGACGCTCGCGCTCGACCGCCACATCGTCAAGACGCCGTCGCTCCCCGGCCCGAACCACGACGGCGGGAAGATCACGTTCGGGCGGGACAACAAGCTCTACGTCCTCACCGGCGACGTGAACCGCAACGGGCGCACCGCCAACTTCCAGAACGCGACCGAGCTGACGCGCAGCGCCGCGATCCTCCGCCTCAACCCCAACGGCAGGCCACCGCCGAGCAACCCGTTCTTCAACCCCGCCAACGCCGGCACGGCCAACGCGCCGCTCAACGACATCTACGCCTACGGCGTCCGCAACGGCTTCGGCCTCGACTTCGATCCGATCTCCGGCGACCTGTGGGACAGCGAGAACGGCCCCGCCGACTGGGACGAGATCAACCGCATCCGCCCGGGCTTCAACAGCGGGTGGGAAGACGTGATGGGCCCGACGTTTCGCACGGGCGAGTCGACCGGCGGGCTCACGGTGCTCGGACCGGCGATGTACTACAGCGACCCGCGCTTCAGTTGGGCCGCGCCGGTCGCGCCGACGGACGTACACTTTCTGCTCAACTCCAAGCTCGGCGCCGAGTACAAAAGCGACCTGTTCGTCGGCACGTTCCGCGGCGGCGGGGCGCTGCTGCACTTCGAACTGAGCCCCAGCCGCAAGACGCTCGCGCTTGACGGACCGCTGGCCGACACCGTCGCGGACAACACGGGCTCGACCTTCGCCGAGCAGTCGGCCGTCCTCTTCGGCAGCGGGTTCGGGCAGGTCAGCGACATCATCACCGGCCCGGGCGGGATGTACGTGCTGTCACTGAACGGGAACCTGTACCGCGTCTCCGAGATCCCCGTCGGCGGCGCAATGATGACGGCGGCGCAGCTCGCGGAGGTGTCGGTCGTGGTGCCCGAACCAACAGCAACACTTGTGCTGTTCTCTTGCGCGTCGGTGACGTGGTCGCTTAAGCGACCACGCCGGCGGAATCCACGGCGCCGGTCGGTTCGCGCCGCGCCGTGAAATCCGTTACGCGGACGTTCAACTCCGTGCCGCGCCACCCCGATCGCGCGTCGAACGATCCCGCTACGTCAAGCTCGACGTTCCCCTCGATTCGAAGGTCAGGGAGCAACCGCGCGGGAACCAGCCTCCGCAACACGCCCAACGCCGCCTTGGCGCGAGCCGCGACATCGAAGCGGCGCTGGGCGAGAGCCGGCGCGCGCACCGAGCCGTGGATCAGATCCGCGATGTCGAAGGTTGCGTCGAGGCGCGTGGCGGATGCGATGTTCGCGAGGCTTTCGACCCCGCCCAGCACGCCGTTGGCGCGAGCCTCGCCGATGTCGAGCGGCTCGTCGCGCCGGCCGATGGACTGTGCGAGCAGCGTCACGTGAATCCCATCCGGCTTCTGCAACAGTTCTCCGATCACGCGCTGGGCGGAGGCGTGGTACGCGCCGTCGCGGAAGTGAATCGACCCGTCGAACAACTGGACCTTCGCGGCGGCGACGTTCCACGCGGAAGGCGCGTCGTCATCGTCCGGCCCTTGGGGCTGCGTGATGGAGGGCGCCCTGGTGTCAGCGGCATCGCGCGTCGGCAGGTTCGTCGAGCCATCGGGTTGGCGCACGATCGTGAGCACCGGGCCTTCGATCACGATCGACTTGATCGACACTTCCTTCCGCAGGATCGCGCCCATCGCGACGTCGGCCTTCACGCGCCGAACGGTCAGGAGCGGCTCGGCTGCGCCGTGCGCGAGGACGGTGATGCCGCTGACGTCGAGCGAGGAGCCCAGGAGAGAGAGGTTTAGTTTCTCGATCGAAACGCGCGCCCCCAGCGCCGCGGACAGCTTGCGCTCGACCGGCTCTTTCAGAAAACGCATGGCGGCTAATCGTAGTGCTCGTCGCCCGGCGCGTCGCGGCCGTCGACCATGACGCGCCGGCAGCCGGGTAATGCGTCGAGGAACAGCTTGCCGTAACGCTTGCTCGTCACCCGGCTGTCGAGCAGGACGACGATCCCCGTGTCGGTCTTGCTGCGAATGAGCCGGCCGAACCCCTGCTTGAGCTTGATGATCGCCTCGGGAACCGAGTAGTCCATGAACGGGTTGCCGCCGGCGCGCTGGATCGCCTCCAATCGCGCTTCGGTGAGCGGCTCATCCGGCACGGCGAAGGGGAGCTTCACGATGATCACGTTGCGCAGTTTCTCGCCCTGCACGTCGATGCCCTGCCAGAAGCTGCTCGTGCCGAACAGCACCGCGTTGTCCATCGACCGGAACCGCTCGAGCAAAATCTTCCGCGGCGCGCCTTGCCCCTGCACGAGGATCGGATAGCCCATCTCCTCGAGCCGTGATTGCAACCGGTTGGCCGCGTCGATCAACATCTTGTACGACGTGAACAATACAAACGCGCCCCCGCTCGTCTGCTGCACGTAGCGAACGATCTTTTCGCACGCAGCAGGCAGGAACCGGTTCGTGTCGTTTGGCTCCGGCAGGTCGCGTTCGATGTACAACGTCGCCTGCTCGGCGTAGTCGAACGGCGACCCGAGCTGCAGTGTCTTCTCGCGGATGACG
This sequence comes from Tepidisphaeraceae bacterium, assembly GCA_049679725.1. Lineage (GTDB taxonomy): Bacteria > Planctomycetota > Phycisphaerae > Tepidisphaerales > Tepidisphaeraceae > DASYWJ01. The sequence continues at coordinate 2,126 of JBAUGM010000083.1, read as the reverse complement.
CCGAGGCGGGATTTGATGTAGGTGAAGGCGGGGTCGCCTTGTGCAATCTTTCCAGCCTTCTCTGTGGCTTGGGCGTCTCGCCCGAGCTCTTTCCCGGATGATTCCCTTCCCAGGACGACGTCCGCGAACGCCTCCTCGTCCTTGCCCCTCCACCTCCACTCATCCATACCTGCTCGTTCGGGATTGCTCCAGGCGTACTCGACCTGATGTCGCAGATCTTCATCATCTTGCACGAGATGGTCGTAATACTCGGACTGCCAGAACTCGCCGCTGCGGCCGATCAGCGCATTCGCACGTTTCGCCGTCCAAGACTTGATCGAATGCAGCAACTCGGGCAGGCCGAAGCCTTCCAACGGCTGAAGCACCGCATGGACGTGGTTGGGCATGATGACCCAGCCGAGCAGGCGATACCGTTCGTTGTTGAAATGCTCGAGTGCGTCCGAGACGACTTGCGCGACATCGTCTCGCCGCAACCAGCACTGCCCGTGACCGGCGTCGAGATACTTCTCCATCGCCGCGGAGGACAGACGGTGGTATCGCCGCTTCTCCTCGGCGGTGAGATTCCGGTGATCCGCGACGCGCTGGATCAAGTCGCGCTCGTTCCGCCACTGTGCCAGCAGGTCCGTGGGCATGGAGTCGGCGAGGCGAAACGTCACCGCGTAGACGCCCGTTGGTTGGGTGAGGTGGGGAAGGTAGTGACCTCGCCTGAGCGTCGGAGAAGAATGCTCGGGCGAGACGCCCAAGCCACGCAAAGGCAAGGCAGCCTTCTTGCCGGTGTGGTTGGAAGAGGCCGCGCACAACGTCGCGCTCGTCATCACCACGCTCTGCATCTTCTCGAACAACTGCGTCCGCAACCCCTGCGCGACGTTGATCGGCGCGGCGTGCAATGAGATGCGCTTGGGCGTGCGCCCGGCCACCTCCATCCAGTAGACGGCGTCGTCCATTTTCTGACCCAGGATGGCGTCGATCGCCTCCGCCGTCATGGCGGCGCGGGCGGCGTGGTTGCTCAGCTCGGAGAGGTCGGCCTCGTCCGTCACCCGCGTCAGCATCTCCTTCAGGTGCTTGCCGAGGTCTCTCATCTTCGGCGACAGGTCGTTCTCGACCCAGTTCGATTCGTGAATGCGCCCGTTGCCGCGCCCCTGCGCTTCGTGATACCGGGCGCAACGATCGAAGAACCCTTCGGCGCGCTGGTGCAGCTCGACGACATCGCGGATCGCGTCATTCGCGGCCGAGCCGTGCGTGCTGAGCAACCCCTTGCCGCGCTTGGGGTCGTAGAGGGCGCGGAGCTGATAGCGCAGACCGCCCTCGGTGATCTTCAGGCCGAAGTGATCGCCGGCGACGTCTTCGACGGTGTGCGCTTCGTCGAGCACGACCAGGTCGTACTTCGGCAGGTAGTTCACGCCCGCCATGCGCAGCGCGAGATCGCTGAAGAACAGCGCGTGGTTGACGATGAGGATGTTCCCGCCCTGCATGCGGCGCTTCGACGCCTGCCAGAAGCAGTGCTGGTAGAACTTGCACGTCTTGCCGAGGCAGTTGCCGTGCTCGGCGCAGACCTTGTCCCACACATCGCGCTCGGGAACGCTGGGGAGATCCGCGAGCGAGCCGTCGGTCGTCTGGTTCGCCCATTCCTCGATCATCCACAGCGAGTCGAGCTGCTTCTCGTTGTCGAACAGGTAACTTTGCCGCATGCGCGCCTGTTCGAGGCGGCGCTGGCAGAGGTAGTTGCTGCGCCCCTTCACCAGGACGGCGGTGAACTCATCGGGATAGACGGACTGGATGAGCGGGATGTCCTTCTCAATCAACTGCTCCTGGAGCGCGATCGTGTGCGTGGAGATGACGACGCGCTTCTTATGGCGCACGGCGAAGTCGATGGCGGGCAGGAGGTACGCGAACGACTTGCCCACGCCGGTGCCGGCTTCGACGAGCAGGTGGTGCTTCTGCGCGAACGCCTCTTCCACCGCGCGCGCCATCTCGAGCTGCTGCGGGCGGTGCTCGTAGCGATCGGCGAGGCGCCGCGCGATGGCGCCGTCGGGTCCGAGGATGTCGTGAAGCGTCGCGGGCACGGAGTTAGGGGATTGTACCCTCGCTCCCGTGAAGCGCCGCCGCTTGCGGCGGGTTTTCTTCCT
>JBAUGM010000082.1:0-3189 GCA_049679725.1 Tepidisphaeraceae bacterium | reverse complement strand
CGCCGCCGCGGACGAAGCGATCGCGCCCCGAGATTACGATGACGCGCCGCTCCTCAGTCAGCCGTTGCCCGAGGGGCGCGCGTTCGTCGAGGCGTACAACCGGGTGGGCCGGCCGCGCATCGCGATCTTCGTCAGCCGCATCGTTCAGGCCGGTCCCGCGTCGGGCGACGCTGGCGCGGCCGATCCGTTGGCGCGCGGCGCGGCGGACCTGGCCGAGGTGGACCAGCAGGCGGTGGAGACGGTCCTCGCCGACTGGATCGCGTGCGACGGACAGGTCAGCGTTCTCTCGCCGATGATGATCCGCCAGAAGCTTACCGATCAGCAGTTCGCGGACCTGGAACGGGGCCGGCCCGGCGCCGTCGCCGAGATCGCGCACCAGCTCGGCGCGGACGTGCTGGTGCAGACGCAGGCGCGCGTGCTGCGTTCACCGGCGCCCGACGCACCCCCCGAGGTGCGCATCATCGCCGAGGCGATCAACGTTCGCGAGGGCGACTCGATCGCCCGCGCCCTCGCCGACGTGCCCGCACCGCTGGACAAGGGACGCCTCGACGGCGTCGCTCGTCACCTGGTGCGCAAGCTCATGAACGGAATGACCACCGCGTGGTCGACCGCGCCGGTGACGCCGCGCGAAGGAGTAGCGCCTGCAACCGCGCCAGGACGATAGAAGAGGAAGAATCCCTGGGCTCCGCTGCGCTACGCCCCGGGCGTAGCGCGCAGCGCAAAGCCCGGGGATCTCATTCGCACCAAGGACAGGAAGGAACTCCTATGACCCGTCTGCTCGCTCCATCGCTCCTGCTCACGTTCGTCCTGACCGGTTGCGTCAAAGCGCCGATCGAGGGGCGCCAGGATCCGTACACCCCGTCGCAGATCATGTTCGCGTCGAAGGACCTGAAGAATAACACCGCCGTCGACGCCCCCCGCGTGGCGCGCGACGAAGCCGGCGGCATCCTGCACGTGACCGTCCCCATCCGCGCCGCCACCAACCTGGAGCTCTACGTCGACTACCGCGTCACCTTCTTCGACCGCAACGGCCGCCGCCTCAACCAGACCGGCTGGTTCACGAAAACGCTCGTGCCGAACGTTCCCGACTCGATCACCGTAAATAGCATGGGCCCCAACGCCGCCGACTTCCAGGTGGACTTCCGCTACGCGAAATAGCGAGGATTTGGGGTCCGCCAAGGGGTCCCGCGTGTCCGGTTGAATCGACGCGTTGAAATTTCCCCGAGAGCGGCGATACTGACCGTTCTCGCGTCGTCCGCGACGCTCGGTTCCCCGCGGGAACCGGCCGCGGCCGTTCCAGCGGGCGTGTTCCGGAGTGGCCAAACGGGCCAGACTGTAAATCTGGTGGCTCTGCCTTCGTAGGTTCGAATCCTACCGCGCCCATATCAACGTAACTGCATATTTCCGCACCGGCTCGCGTGATCTCGCAAGCCGCTGCGGCATCTGCGTTTAAGGAATCTGCTTCGGAAGGCGGTACAGCGCGGTGCGAGGCTGTGCTGCACCGCTTTTAGCACGCTTTTTGAATGGCCTCCGCTGTCCCCGTCTTCGCCACCACCGTCATCGTTGCCATCGTCGCTTGGATCGTTGGTGTTCGCGCCTATGGCGCGATCGAAGTGTGCCGGCGTCACCTGGAGGTAATGGCCCTGTGCGATCTTCTCGGTGTTCCCAGCCAGGCGCAGACGACATGCGCTGGGAACTCTTCCGTTAGCTCCGTCTGTCGCGTTGAGCGCAGGTTCTGGAAGAGCTTCGGCCACGGCGCCACCCCGGCCGCATCGAGGATGCGCAGAAACTGAGTCCGCAGATTCGAGGCCGGATCACGGTAGCGCGTGATGGTGCGGCAGGGTATCAACACCCGTTCGTTCATGACCTGCGTGGAACGCTCGACCTGGCAGATCGCGTGGGACATCCGGCGATCGGCGTCATGCTTGATTGCTTCCATTGGCATTGCGCTGGCGAAACGCCTGACGACGTTCGCGGGCTGAGCGACAAACAGGTGGTCGGCGTCCACGTGAATGATGCGATCGCCGGGCGAAGCACTGACGAGCAGATGGCGATGGAGCGGGAACTTCCTCGCGCCAGCGGCGAGATCGATTTGAGGGCGTTTCTGCAGGCGCTGCAGTTGATCGAATACGACGGGCCGGTCACCGCGGAACCCATGAGCAGGGCACTGGAGGCGCTTCCGCGTGACGCGGCCATCGCAGCGACGCGAGGTTCGATGCTGGCGATGTTCGCCGATGCGGGAATCGACGCGGGCGTGCGGACGCCTGTGACGACGGGCCCCTAGTTGTCATTCGTTGTCCGAGCCGGTGGTGGGGCGGTGGTTTCGCCTGCGACCAGTACGGGCTCGGTATTGATCAGCCGAGTCTGCAGCGCCCGCCGCGCGTCGGCATCGACGATCATCGTGGCCGCCAGTCGGCCAATCGTTTCCGGCTGCTGATCGATGTAAGTAAACGTCGGCCACAACGCGAACTCGAAGCGCGGCTGTCCGAAGCCGACGATCGAAAGGTCGCGTGGCACGCGAAGCTGCGCTTCCCGGGCCACGTGCCACACGCTCAGCGCCAACTGCTCCGAACTCGCGATCACCGCGGTTGCGCGATGGATGTCCTTGTCGAGGCGCGAGAAGGCAGACCGGTCGCCCTTGGCGATTTCCTCGATGAATGCCGGTTCCAGACCTCTTTCCAGCCAGTGGGCGTCGTCCGAAGGGCGAGAAGTGAAACGCCCCGGAGACCCCAAGTGGATCAAGTCGAACGCGCCGGGCGCCGGTCGGGTAACAACAGCGACGGAGCCCTTCAGCGTCAGCGGCGTGCCGATCGAGGTCAATCCCTGATCATTCGCATCGAGCTTGAATCGATCGCGGGAGCATTCATGCACTTCAAGCGGATCATGCTGTCGGTCGCGCTGAGCCTGACGATGGCAGGGTTTGGCTTCGGATCGCCATGCGCGGCGACTCCCCGACGCCAACGTGCTTCTAGTGCTCCGTCGCCACTAGATTTTCGAGTTGGGGGTGTATGAATGCCGATCTTCCGTGAAGCCGGCGTGGTGCCGGTGGTCACGGAGGACCGTAATGAACAAGAAGTATATTGTGCGGCTGGAGGCGTCGGAACGCGTGCAGTTGCAGAAGTTGGTGTCGGCGGGCAAGGGCGCGGCGCGGAAGCTGCTCCACGCGCGCATCCTGCTGCACGCCGATGT
>JBAUGM010000081.1:0-3506 GCA_049679725.1 Tepidisphaeraceae bacterium | reverse complement strand
CGTGAAGCGCCGCCGCTTGCGGCGGGGTGCTCTGTGGTTCGATCGAGAACCCGCCGTCAGCGGCGGCGCTTCACGGGCGCGGGAATCGTCTCATGCATCGACCGCCAACGATATCTCCGCGGCGGGGTCTGGCAGCTCATTGGCAGCGTCCTGCGCCGCGGACGACCCGCGGGTCGTCCCACCCTCGCCCCGTACGGCGGCATTGCGGCTGCGAGCTGCGTCCAAACCTCGATGCATCCACGAGTTGGGCGCGTTCTGCGGCGCGTCCGCGCGGAGAATAAGGACTTACGAACGTCGGCCGGAATGGCAGGGAATTGGGGGCGAAACTCGGGCGGGCGGACGTCGCGCGCGGGGAAGGAGCCGGGCCGTGCTGCTGGCCGCAGGTCCGACCCGATGCGACGGAGTCGCGTCATTCGATGGGTCGATCCGCGTTGGACGTCCAATCCGATCCGGGTCTTCGCCTGACGGCTCAGACACCGGCGTGACGAGAGGGAGCGCCCGATCGGCGCCAAAGGATCTCGTCGAACGGTGACGCGCTGGCGCGTGCGCGCGCTGAGCGTTGGAGGAACAACGGGACGACCGTTTCCTGGAGAGAGACACGGGGTGGTCACGCCGGTGTCTGAGCCGTCAGGCGAAGACCCGGATTCCGTCTCGCGCGCGTCACAACCGCTTCATCGTCTCGTCAAAGCTCCGCACCCCCGCGCTGGCGCCGAACGCGGTGCAGCAATCCGCGGCGGCGCGGTTGGCGAACTTGCCGGCCTGTTCGAGGGGCATTTTCTTTTGCAGCGCGACGAGCAATGCTCCAAACCACGTGTCGCCGGCGCCGGTGGTGTCCACGACGTCTATCTCGTACGCCGACGCGCGGATTCGCTCGCTGCCGTTGTCGAGGATGCACCCTTCGGCATCCAGCTTGATGCCGATGATCCCGACCCACCCCATCATTTCGCGTAGGCGCAGGCACATCTTCCCAGGATCGCTCTCGCCCGTCAGCGCGCCGGCTTCGCTGCGACTGGGTGCGAAAAGCTGCACGTGCGGCAGGATCGGCTCGAGCAATTTTCGCTCGGCCGGGGGGTTCACGGTGTCCAGCGCGATCCACGTCCGCGGCGCGATCGCCCGCAGCTCCTTCAACACCTCCGGCAGGTCGGGGGTGAGCGCGGGCAGCAAGCCGAAGTATCCGATCTGAACCCACGCGCATTGCTTGAACAGGTCGAAGCACCGCCGAAATGCGGCGGCGTCGAGGAGCTTGGTGACGCCGGGCGTGTGGAAGAAGACGCGCTCGCCGCCGGGTTCGACGGCGACGACGGTGGCGCTGGTCTGGGCGCGGTCGTCCGCGAAGACGCAAGCGACGTCGAGGCCGGCGTCGCGTAGCCGGTCGGTGATCGCGCTGCCGAGGATGTCTTTCCCGACCAGTCCCGCGGCGGCGACGGTCATGCCCAGCTTCGTCATCGCGACGCCGGCGTTGCAGACGTTGCCGCCGGTGGTCAGCTCGAGCTTGTCGAGCACCGCCAGCCCGCCCGGCGCGGGCGGGCTGCGCAGGTTCATCGGCGAGGCGATCAGGTCCGCGACGATCAGGCCGAAGAGGGCAGCGTCCATGTCGAAGAGGTGGGGGGTGACGGGGTGAAGGAGTGACGGAGTAAGAACCCGACTTGTCTTGCTTTACCCCCCACTCCCCACTCCCTCACTCCCCACTTCTGCCACCACCTCGACGCGGCTGGCCGCGTCGAGGTTGAGCGTGGTGATCTCCCCGTCGTCCTTGCGGAGAGTGAGGCGATCGAGCCAGAGGCGGTCGTCCTTGGAGTGGGCGAACCAGCTCCCGGTCGGCTTCTGCTCGTACGCGGTGATCGTCCCGCGGACCTCGCTGGTCAGCGTGTAATCCCGCCCGGCGATCTGCTGCGTAACCTTCACCTTGGCCCCGGGCTTCAACTGGTTGCGGAGTTCAACGTCCATGGCGGGAATTGTACGGACGGAGCGTGGAACCACCAAGACGCGAGACGATGACGAAGACGAAGACGAACGCAGGGGCGCAGAGAAGCTGAGGTAGGACGAGATGAGGAAAGAGATGCGACGAGAGCAACCACGCGAATGATGCGCTTCTCCTCCTACCTCCGGTTCTCTGCGTCTCTGCGTTCGTCTGACCTCTTCTCCGAAAGACTCGGCAGGACATGCATCAGTTCCTCGTACAACTGGCTCATCGCCTGCGGGACGACGCGGATGTCGCCGACGACGGACATGAAGTTCGTGTCGCCGGCCCAGCGGGGGACGACGTGCTGGTGCAGGTGCCCGGGCAACCCCGCGCCCGCGCAGCGGCCGAGGTTGGTGCCGAGGTTGAACCCCTGCGGGGAGAGGGCGCGCTTGAGGAGTTGGATCACGCGCGTGGATTGTTTCGCGAGGTCGAGCTGCTCGTCATCGCTGAGGTCTTCGAACTCGGCTTTATGCGCGCGCGGTGCGACGAGGATGTGGCCGTTGGTGTAGGGGTAGCGGTTGATGAGGACCACGCTGTGGTCGGTGGTCCACAAGACGAGCCGGTCGCGGCGCTCGGCGTCGCTCGTCGCATTGGCGGCGGCGCAGAGGAAGCACTGGGCGTCGTCGCCCTTGCTGAGCGAGCGGATGTAGTCCATCCGCCAGGGGGCTTGCAGGGAATTGCCTTCCATGCGCGTCATCCTAAGCGCGCGGGCCAGAAACGAAAGCGACTTCCCGCGCGAAGCTCGCGCGATTGACGCTCGCGGTTTCGCAGCGAAGATCACGAATCCTGCGAAACCGCAAGCGGCGGTCGTGGGTCGTTCGAGCGACTCGCGCGCCGATCGAGCAGGATTCGCGCGATCGAGAGGCATCCCGCTGCCACCAGCGCCCCGGCGACGTCCACCGCCCAGTCCAGGAAATCCGGATCCCGCCCGACCGGCGACTGGAGCAGCTCGTCGAACGTGGCAAACAGCGCGGCGCCCGCGATGACCACCAGCGACGCGCGCGTCGCCGTCGCCCCGCCGAGCCAGAGCGAGACGTAAACACACCCGGCGAGGAACCCATAGGAGAGGAAATGCAGGAGGTAGTTCGACGGCCCGAGGCGCGGGACGTTGCCCGGCGGGATGTGCGTCATGACGAAATGGAAGCCGGCGTAGATCGCGGTGAGCGTCCACGCCGTGCGGCGCAGCGGAATCATGGGGAGGGCTTATACCCGCGCGGCGGCGGATGGTCACCCGCTCAGGCGGCGGCCTCGGCGTTGGAGGGGGAGGCGGTGGGTTTCTGGGGCTTGGGCGCGGGTGTCGGTGCGGGGGTTGCTTGCACCGGAGGGGGCGGCGCCGCCTTCGCGGCGGCGAGTTTTGTGGGGTCGATGGTCGGGTTGACCGAAGTTTCGATCTTCCTCGGTGCGGGTGCTGGCGCTGGTGCGGGCGTCGGAGCAGAAACCGAAGCGGGTGGCACGACCCGAACCGCCGCTTGCGGCGTCGCGGACGATGACGCGCCAGCCGCCGGGACCGCCGATACCATCGGCGGCTTTACAGCGGCGGGCG
>JBAUGM010000080.1:0-1731 GCA_049679725.1 Tepidisphaeraceae bacterium | reverse complement strand
GCGGAGCGGCGCGTGCGGCCGGTGGTGCGATCCATCGCCGAGCAACTCGGCGGCGACGTGCGCGTCGCGGGCGGGGAGGATGACATCGCCCTCGCCCTGGAGCTGGTCGTGGAGCGGCTGCTCGCGCCGGACCACACCCGGGCTCTCGCGGCGTGACGTCCGCCAGGCAGTCACGCTACACTAAACGTCATGAAGCGACTTCTCGCGAGCCTGATCGTGGCGGGCGTGATCGGCTGCCGCACGCCGGAGCCGACGGCGCGACCGGCCGAGGCGCCCAAGGGCGATCCCGTCGCGGTCGCGCCGCTGAAGGACAAGCCGCTGTACCAGTTCAGCGAGCGCGACGTCGACACGTACCTGCGCTACCTGCGCCAGTCCGAGCCGGACCTGCACCAGCGCATTGTCCGGCTCGCGCGCAAGAACATCGATCAGCCGTACGAGCTGTACCTGCTCGGCGAAGCGCCGTTTGAGCAGACCGACCCACAGCCGATCTACTGCCTCGACCGCAGCGATTGCGTCGTCTTCGCCGAGCACACGATCGCGATGGCGCTGACCGACTCCTGGCCGTCGTTCATGACGATGCTCCAGCGCATCCGCTACAAGGACGGGCAGATCGGCGTCGTCACGCGCAATCACTACACCGAGGCCGACTGGAACAAGAACAACACTTGGCTCGTCACCGACATCACCAACCAGCTCGGCGGCGACGCGACCAAGCCGTTTTCGCAGAAGGTCGATCGCGCCAAGTTCCTCAAGGGCCGGTACAAGCTCGACGAGACGATCGAGGTGCAGACGATCGAGGAGACGTTCATCCCGTACGAGCGGATCGATTCGGTGAAGCCGCTGCTGCGCGACGGCGACGTGGTGAACTTCGTCACCGGCAAGGGCGAGGGGTACTGGGTGGGGCACGTTGGTTTGATCGGCCTCGCGCCCGATGGCTCGCCGAACTTGATCCATTCCGCCAAGCCGAAGGTGCGCGAGGAGCCGATCGATGCCTACATCGCGCGCATGACGAAGGATGCGGCTGCGGACGACGCGGCGGGGGAGTCGCGCTTCCGGGGCTTCAAGTTCCTGCGCCTCACGCCCGACCCGATGGCGAACCTCCGCGCGATCGACGGCCCGCAAGCGCCGGTCGTGAAATTGCCGGCGAGCAGTGAAATGACGTGGGACAAATACCTCGCGTCGTTCAAGTTTAACGGGTGAGGCGAGATTGTCTCTGTCCGTGGCTTGGGCGTCTCGCCCGAGCGTTTCGGTGGAGTCCCGGCGCCAGGAGAAGCTCGGGCGAGACGCCCAAGCCACGAAACAGCCTGACATCGACGGAGTCGTCATATGGCCAAGCACACCCCACAGTTTCTGAGAATCGTCAACGACGCCAAGACGCGCATCAAAGAGATCACGGTCGATGACGTTCGCAAGAAACTCGACCGCGGCGAGACATTCCACCTCATCGACGTCCGCGAAGACCACGAGTGGGCCAAGGGCCACCTCCCCGGAGCCAACCACCTGGGCAAGGGGATCATCGAGCGCGACGTCGAGACGACGATCCCTGACACCGGCGCCGAAATCATCCTTTACTGTGGCGGCGGCTTCCGCTCCGCGCTCGCGGCGGACAACCTCCAGAAGATGGGCTACACCAACGTCTTCTCCATGGACGGCGGCTACCGCGGCTGGACGGAGGCTGGGTTGAAGACTGAGAAGGATTAGCGCCTTTGCGGGAGGGCGAGGCTCCTGCCG
>JBAUGM010000079.1:0-3730 GCA_049679725.1 Tepidisphaeraceae bacterium | reverse complement strand
CCCTACAGTAGGGCAGGAGCCGGTAATCGGCCGATAACTTGAGTGAAGATGGCGAATCGAGCCCGACAACTGACCTTCGTCCTCGCCCCGCCGCTGATGGCGGTAACGCTCCTCGCCGGGTTGACGGTGGAGAAGTCGGCGTACCTCACGCCGCAGGATGTGGAGCCCTACCACGCCCGCGCGCGGGACGCGATCGCGATGATCCCCTACGTCCTGGAGCAAGGCCGCTGGACCGGCAAGGACCAGACGGTCCCCATCGCGGCACAGAAGCTGCTGCGGCCGAACGGGCCGATGTTGTACCGCACGTACGAGGACAACCAGCGGAGTGAATCGATCGGCCGGGAGCGGGTTGCCAGCCTGCTCGTCGTACAATGCCGCGACTCGCGGGACATGCTGGGGCACTACCCGCCCCGCTGCTACCGCTCACACGGGATGGAGCAGAAGTCGGCCGAGCGTCGCGACTGGCGCGTCGGCGACATGACCATCCCGGGGATCGAGTACGCTTTCGAGCAAAAACGAGTGGGGCAGACTTATCGGACGATCGTCTATAATTTCTTCATCGTCCCCGGAAGCCGCACAGCGCTGCGTCGCGATATGGATGCCGTGCGCGTGGCAGCCGAGGATTATCAGCAGCGCTATTACGGCGCGGCCCAGTTCCAAGTGGTGTTTCAAGGATTGAGCAGCGCCGATCTGCCCCGCTCGGAGCGGGACGACATATTCCGCACACTGATCGAGCCGACAATACCTGTAATCAAGACGCTTTCGTCAGGAGGGCTCCAATGAGCCAGGACATGCAGCTTCGCAACCAACCCAATCTGCCCGCCTCGCCGGAGGACGTCTTCGGCGCCGCTCCGGGCATGGCGGGACCCGCCCAGGCCTCCCCGGCACAGAAGGTGCACCGGCTGCTGCGCGGGCGCTACGCCCTGGCCGTCACGCTCGCGCTGATCGGCGCCACCGTCGGCGCCATCGCCGGGTGGTTCAGCCAGCGCGCGGAGATGCGCAGCGACGCCCTGGTCCTGATCGACCCGGTCATCCGCGGCATCACCAACGCCGACAAGGTGATGCACCAGTACGAAACCTACCTGCGCAGCCAGCCCTACAACATCCTCAACGACCGCGTGGTCCGCGAGGCGATGAACAGCGAGGAGTGGAAGCGCCTCGGCTGGGAGGCGGACCTCAACGGCGTCGCCAAGTTCCGCTCGGCGCTCACCGCCAACGCCATCCGCGGCACGCAGAACATCCTGATCTCCTTCACCCACCCCGACGGCGAGGTCGCGCAGACCGGCGCCCGCGCCGTCACCAAGGCGTACGCCAAGCTCTACGCCGACATGAACGGCTCCAAGCTGCGCGACGACCTGCAACACCTCGAGACGCAGATCAACACCGACACCAAAGCCATGCGCGGCATGCAGCAGCAGATCATCGATCTGTCCAAGCCGTACGGGTCCAGCGACCTGTCGGTCAAGCACGATGCCATGCAGCAGCGCGAACTGGACGCGAAGTTCAAGCTCTCCGAAGCGCAGTTCAGCCTGGAGACCGCCCTCCTGGCCATGGGGACGAAGAAGGACAGCGCCGCTGAGGCCGCGAAGCTGACACCGGACGACATCGCGATTGGCGACCCGGTGATGGCCAACTACCTCAGCCGGCTCCGCGAACTTCAGTTCGAGCAGACGAAGAACAAGTACGGCAGCGAGCACCCCGTCTCCAAGCGCCTTGCGGACGACATCCAGTCCACCCAGGCGTTCATCGCAAGCCTCACCGACACCTACAAGAAGAAGTGGGTCGGCCCGCCGATCTACGTCGGCCCGAACAGCGCGCCGCTCCCGCTCACCGAAACCAACATCAACTTGCTGAAGGAAATGGTCGCGGTCCTCGAGAAGAAGCACAAGAACGATGCCGAGCAGACCACCGCCATCGGCCGCGTCCGCACGGAGATCGAGCGCCTCAACAACGACATCTCCAACTACAAGACCGACCTGGAGAAGATGGAGCGCAACCGCGACGAGAAGCTGGTCACGGCGGGCAGCACCGGGATCCTGAGCGTCATCAGCGACGGCGACCCGCCCATCGCGGCGACCGATAAGCGCAAGCAGATGGCGTTCGTCGGCTTCGTCGGCGGCGCCGCGCTCCCGCTGGGGCTGCTCCTGCTCATCGGCATGCTCGACCACCGCTTCCGCTACTCGGAAGAGGCGAGCACCGACCTCTCGGGCGTCACCCTGCTGGGCATCCTGCCGAACCTGCCCGACCGTCTGACGGATCCCGACCAGGCCGCCACCGCGGCGCACTGCGTCCACCAGATCCGCACCATGCTGCAGATCAACCAGAACCACGCGGGTGACGAGCAGCAGGTCTACTGCGTCACCTCCGCCCAGCCGGGCGACGGCAAGACGAGCCTGACGCTCGCCCTCGCCCTCTCGTTCGCGGCCAGCGGGTCGCGCACGCTGCTGGTCGACTGCGACCTCGTCGGCGCGGGGCTCACCGCCCGCCTGGACATGGGCGGTCCCGAGGGGGTGCTCGAGGCGATGACGAACCGCTCGCTCCTCGAGTACATCCGCCAGACCGATATCGCGGACCTGGCGATGCTCCCCGTCGGCTCGGCCCAGGCGCACCACGCGGGGCTGTTCTCGCCCGCAGCGCTCCGCCGGCTCGTTACGGAGGCCAAGAAGCACTTCGAAGTCATCCTGATCGACACCGGCCCGATCCTCGGCAGCATCGAGGCGACGCCCGTCTGCGCCGCCGCCGACGCGGTGATCCTCACCGTCTCGCGCGGGCAGCAGCGGCCGCTGGTCGAGAAGGCGCTGCAGCACCTGCTGAGCATCGGCGCCCGCTTCGCCGGCGTGGTGTTCAACCGGGCGCAGACGCACGACTTCGAGCGCTCGATCAGCGGGATGTCTCTCCGCTCCATCGCCCGCCACCAGCAGCACGGCGCCAACGGCAACGGCCGCGGCGGCTTCCAGAAGGCGGAGCCGGGCGTCAAGCAGTTCGGCCCCGTCGCCCGCGCCGTCGCCAGCAGCTTCAACCCGCCGGAGGACCTGCCGCCCGAGGACTAATACGGATCAGGCTGATTCGCGCGCTCGGTCATCCTGAGGTACTCCGAAGGATCCAGCCACGAGCGTGCGGGCCGGTCGTCCCTGGCCAGATCCTTCGGAGTACCTGCTCTGAAAAAGGCGAACGCAAAGACCTTGGGGCGGCCTTGGCCGCAACCAAAGCGAGTTTATCGCTTTGGCTGCCTCCGGCATGAGAACGGGATACCGCACTAAAAGAGCCGGGCAGCTTGCGCCGCCCGGCCCCATGCCGTATGGCAGAGCGGCGAGCTGCTCGGGTCGCACTCCCGCGTTGCCCTGTCCTCCCGCCGGCGAATGACGAGGCGTGCGATCTTCCGGCCGGATGCCGGAGGCAGTCAGAGCGATAAACTCATCTCTGTTTTCAGTGCGGAAAATCTTGCCGAAGCGCACAGAAGTTGACGGGGAAAGGCGACGCAAAGGACGCAAAGGACGCAAAAAAAGAAGACGAATCGATCGATCCCGTTTTCTTCGCGCTCTTTGCGTGCTTCGCGTTCTTTGCGTTGATCCCCCCGGGCGGCGGGGCTCCCCCCTCATCATTGCGCGAATGTCGTGACAAAGGCGCAAAACGACTTACGGCAATCCGGGAATTTCAAAGATTATTTTGCCGCGTTTTTCGGGCGTTTTCGCGCGATCGGGAAATCGTCGTGCGCGATTGTCATGAGAAT